>JABXHZ010000445.1 GCA_013373335.1 Cyclobacteriaceae bacterium
ACCTTATGCATGATAGAAATGGATGAGGAGCGATTTGATAAGATTCTCTCTTCCAATATTCTGAAATTGGGTTTTGAGCAGACTATGCTCAACATCATCTACCCATTCATGTCCAAAATTGGTGTTTTGTGGCAAACAGGTGCAATCAATCCGGCACAGGAGCATTTTATCTCCAACTTGGTTAGACAAAAACTCATTGTAGCAATCGATGGACAGCTGACGAACGGTGGAGGAAAAAAGTTTCTCCTGTTTCTACCCGAAGGGGAATTGCATGAAATTTCAATTTTGTTTGCTTGCTATCTGATCAAAAGTAAGGGTCATAAGGTCATTTACTTGGGTCAGAGTACTCCAAATGACGACCTTTTGGCTGTTTACAAGCTTCATCAACCTGAATACCTGATGACTGTGGTGACTACTTCACCTAGTGCAGAATATGTGCAGGAGTATATTAATGCTTTGGCCGAGCGATTCAAGGAGGCCAAAATTCTAGTTTCTGGTTATCAAGTGATTGGTCAGGATTTGAAGCTTCCTTCCAATGTGGAACAACTCAATTACATTCGGGATGTAAAGGAATTGCTTGAGGAAATAGAGCGCGTCCCACAAGAAAAGTAATCGGTTTAATAAATTTAACAAAAACTTAAACAAGAGACAGTTTTCAAAAACTGTCTTTTTTTTGCCGTTTACCCTAAAAATACTCCGTTTACAGTCATTCCTCAGAAGGCAAACCCATTTTGTTTAACAAAAACAGAAAATAATTAGACAAAATGTTTTGATTTTGTTTAATCATTAGTAGCTTTGGTTAAACAAAAAACTCCACAAGCCATGACAACTCTAGAATTCAGTTATTCACTAAACAAATTGTCTAGTACACTGAAGCCATTCGCGCTAAAGTTGACCCGTGATATGGACGATGCCAATGACCTCTTGCAAGACACCATGGTCAAGGCTTTCACTAATCGGGATAAGTTTACTGAGGGTACCAATTTGAAAGCATGGTTATATACCATCATGAAGAATACCTTCATTACAAATTATCAGCGAATGGTCCGTCGAGGAACTTTTGTGGATACCACAGACAATCTCCATTACATTAATTCCAGTGATTCTCTAATTGAGAATGGCGCATATGGAAATTTTGCGATGGACGATATTACTGACGCGATAGATAACTTGGATGATGTATACAAGACCCCATTTATGATGCATTTCCGGGGCTTCAAGTATCATGAAATCGCTGATAAGCTTCAAATTCCCATTGGAACTGTCAAAAATAGGATTCATATTGCCAGAAAGCTACTAAAAGACGAATTGGTAGTGTATAGACACAAAAATTGATCCTATGGACCAGAAACATGTGGTGGTAATCGGTTCCGGTTTTGCCGGGCTTTCTGCAGCCACCCATTTAGCCACGAGTAAAAGTTGTAAAGTCACCATAGTAGAAAAAAACAGTACCCCCGGTGGACGAGCCCGTAAGTTCGAGCACCAGGGGTTTGTTTTTGACATGGGGCCGAGTTGGTATTGGATGCCTGATGTGTTTGAGGACTATTTTGCCAAGTTTGGGAAAAAACCTTCAGATTATTACGAACTCCTCCGCTTAGATCCCTCCTATGCCGTAGTTTATGGCAAAGAGCAGATTTTAGATATCCCAGCCAATTTGGATGACTTCAAATCTATGCTGGATAAGCTAGAACCAGGGGCTGGAAAGCAACTCGACAAATTCCTTGCTCAGGCGAAATACAAATACGAAGTAGGAATTCATGACTTGGTAGAAAGGCCGAGTCGTTCTCTTTTAGAATTTGCATCTCCCGGCTTATTGGTGGATATGGTTCGGATGGATATTTTTCAGTCCATGGCTAAGCATGTCCGGAAATTTTTCAAATCCGAGGAAATCATCCGCTTGATGGAATTCCCGGTTCTGTTTTTGGGAGAAACCGCGGAAAATATTCCCGCCCTCTACTCCTTGATGAACTATGCAGATATCGTATTGGGTACTTGGTATCCCAAGAAAGGTATGCACGAAATCATTAAGGGTATGGTTGATTTGGCGGAAGAAAAAGGAGTAGAAATCCGCTTGGATGCAGAAGTTGAGGAGATTGAAATTGAAAATGGTCTCGCGAAACGGGTTCGTCTTGTTTCTGGAGAAAAAATAGATGCGGATGTGATCGTTGCCGGTGCCGACTACCATCATGTAGACAAGCATTTGGTCAATCCAAAATACAGCAATTATTCTGAAGACTATTGGGATAAGCGGGTTATGGCACCTTCAAGCTTGTTGTTTTATTTGGGTATTGATAAAAAATTAAAGAATCTCCGTCATCATAATTTATTCTTTGATGAACCACTGGGGCCTCATGCCGATGCGATTTATACAAATCCGCGATGGCCTGAGAAACCTTTATTCTATGCCTCTGTTCCTTCGATCACCGATCCGACAGTTGCTCCTGAAGGGAAAGAAAACATGTTCCTTTTGGTACCGCTAGCTCCTGATTTGGAAGATACTGAAGAAATGCGGGAAAAATATTTTGACATCATCATGGACCGTTTGGAGGAAATAACGGGACAAGAAGTCCGATCCCATATTATTTACAAGCGCTCTTATGCACATTCTGATTTTAAATCAGACTACCATGCCTTCAAGGGAAATGCATATGGTTTGGCCAATACCTTGACCCAAACGGCTATTTTGAAACCTTCGCTAAAAAACAAAAAGGTTAAAAACCTGTATTACACAGGTCAACTTACGGTGCCGGGACCGGGAGTTCCACCATCTTTGATTTCGGGTGGAGTTGTGGCACGGGAAGTGATGAAAGAAAACAATCTGTAAATTAATGGGTATATTAAAGCAATGGACGCTAAGAAACTTTTTGACCAAACCACGCTTGAGTGCAGTCGCTTGATAACCCAGCGATATAGCACAAGTTTTACCCTAGGGATCAAAACCCTGGATAAAAAGTTTCATTTACCGATTTATGCTATTTACGGGTTTGTCCGCTATGCAGATGAAATAGTGGATACCTTCCATGATCAGGATAAGGCAGGTCTATTGGAGCAATTCAAGGCTGATACCTACGAAGCCATTGAAAAGAAGATTTCCCTAAATCCGGTCTTACATGCATTTCAATTGATCGTCAATCAGTATCAAATAGACTTGGGGCTGATTGAAGCTTTTTTGCACAGTATGGAAATGGACTTGGATTTTAAGACCTACAATGATTCCCGATACCAAGAATATATTTATGGTTCGGCAGAAGTGGTAGGTCTCATGTGTCTGAAGGTTTTTTGTGGAGACGATTCTGCCCAATACGAACGCTTAAAAGAACCTGCTTGTAAATTGGGTGCTGCTTTTCAAAAAGTGAATTTCCTTCGGGATTTGAAAAGTGACTATGAAGAGCGAGGTCGGGTCTATTTTCCAGGAGTAGATTTTCAATTATTCGATCGCAAGGTCAAAGAAGAGATCGAAAAAGATATCCAACAGGATTTTGATGAGGCATTGATTGGTATCGAAGCCTTGCCCGAAGGGGCCAAGCTAGGAGTTAAAGTAGCCTATTTGTACTATCAAAAACTATTTGATAAGATCAAAGGGCTTCCTGCTGAAACGATCACGCAAAGACGAATCCGAATTCCTAACTCACAAAAACTTTCCTTATTGGTCGGTACCTATTTTGGAACCAAACTGGGAATTAGCTGATGGAAAAGTACTTGTATTTCGGCGTGCTACTGTTTGCTATTTCTTATCCTTTGGCGCAGTCATTCGAACACCGAATTCGATTCGCATCCAAATGGGGTCAGATGTTTCCCGGAATGGTGATCACAGCAGCCTTTTTTATTCTTTGGGATGTTTGGTTTACGGATATAGGAGTTTGGGAATTCAATCCAACCTATATTTCAGGGATCTATTTGCTCAATTTACCGATAGAAGAATGGCTTTTCTTTTTTGTAATTCCGTTTGCCTGTCTTTTTATCTATGAGGTTTTGATTTATTTCTTTCCCAAGGACCCTTTGCGGGATTGGGGAAAGCCGTTTGTCTACATCATGGTTCCCTTCCTCATTGGATTTGCCCTCTTACATCTGGATAAATGGTATACTTCCGTCAATTTTTTGGTGGGCGGTATTGCCTTATTGGTTCATTTTCTGATATTTAACGATAAGTATTTGGGTAGATTTCTGTTCGCTTACCTTTTTCATTTGATCCCGTTTTTTTTATGTAACGGTATTTTGACAGGTGGTCTGACAGAAGAACCGGTAGTGATTTACAATAATGCCGAAAACCTGGGTATTCGTATTTGGACTGTTCCCATTGAGGACAGCATTTATTCAATGACCTTGCTCTTAATGAATGTGAGTTTCTTTGAGGCCATTCGTGGAGCAAAAACAATTCATTCTGTCAAAAGTTTATAGGCTATGAAATCGAGCAGACACCAATTTTTACATGATTTGGTTCTTCATGCGAGATTCCATGTGGCCATTAATAAATAAAAATTAAACACATGAAAAATCTCCATGTAGAAATCGACCAACACTCAGGCTTTTGTTTCGGAGTGGTCTATGCCATTGAAATGGCAGAGGAGATTTTGGATGAACAGGGATATCTCTATTGTTTGGGAGATATTGTTCATAACGATGAGGAAGTGAGTCGCCTTACTCGAAAAGGTCTCAGAATCATCGATCATCAAGAACTCCGGCAGCTTAGAAATGAAAAGGTACTCATTCGTGCCCACGGTGAGCCCCCTTCAACTTACGAGTTGTCCATTCAAAATAACCTTACCCTAATCGATGCATCTTGTCCGGTTGTGCTGAAGCTGCAGAATCGAATCAAAAATTCATTCGACAAGGATGAGACCATTTACATTTATGGAAAGCATGGCCATGCTGAAGTAATTGGTCTTTTGGGACAGACCAATAACAAAGCGGTGGTCTTTCAGGATATTTCAGAGTTGGATATCCCATCACTTCCCAAGAATCTGACCCTGTATAGTCAAACGACTAAGAGTACAGACAAATTCTACGAAATCAATGAGGTGCTAAGGGAAAACGGAATTACAGTAAATACCAACGATACCATTTGCCGGCAGGTCTCCAATCGGGATAAGGAACTCCGGGAATTTGCCGATAAGTACAATAAAATCGTATTTGTCAGCGGAACAAAATCTTCCAATGGTAAGGTATTGTACAATGTCTGTAAGGATAAAAATCCCAATACCTATTTTGTTTCCAATCCCGATCAAATTGAAGAATCTTGGTTTGATGTCAATGATTCCGTAGGTATTTGCGGCGCGACCTCTACTCCTATGTGGCTCATGGAGCAGGTTCGGGAGCGAATTCTTACCTTTTAAATCTGATCGCCTTTTTCATGGCTCAAACTCAGAATATTTCCAAAAAAGTTGATCCTCAAGGACTGCTAATTGGCTGGACCATCATTTTGTTGTGGGCCTTAAGTCTGGTTTTTTGGTTGAGTTTTGACTTGAATTGGAAATCCCCTTGGACGTATTTAGGAATCCTCATGCAGATGCATCTATATACGGGTTTGTTTATCACGGCCCATGATGCCATGCATGGAGTGGTATCGAGTAATAAGCGTCTCAACCATCTGACAGGTTGGATTGCGGCCATTCTTTTCTCTTACAATTTTTATTGGAAACTGTTTCCTAAACACCATGAGCATCATCGCCATGTGGCAACGGATCAGGATCCGGACTATCATCCTTCAGGCAATTTCTTCCTTTGGTACTTTTCCTTTATCAAACAATATGTGACGATTTTCCAGATCGTATTGATGGCAATTACCTTTAATATCCTCAAGCTTTTTCTTCCCACAGAAAATCTGATTGTGTTTTGGATGTTACCTGCTGTTCTTTCTACTCTTCAGTTGTTTTATTTTGGTACCTATCTACCACATCGTGGAGAAAGTGACAATGTTCATCATTCTCATTCCCAACCCAAAAATCACCTTTGGGCATTCTTAAGTTGCTATTTCTTTGGGTATCATTATGAGCATCATGATTCTCCGGGCACCCCCTGGTGGAGACTTTGGCGGATAAAGGAGCAACAAACGGCTGATTTTCGATGATTTTTGTCAAAATCTTCTGATTTTTTGAAACTATCCTCAGCAAATTTGATTTTGATAGTAGCTAAAAAACCAACTATGAAATCAAAACTACTATCACTAGTTTTTCTTTTGCTGACGGTGGAGGTATTTGGACAGGGAGTGATCCGTGGAAGGATCTTTAATCCAGTCAATAATGAACCCATCGCTTTCGCCAACGTCTTGGTTTTGGATACAGATTTGGGTGCAATATCGGACGAGGATGGTAACTACGAAATACAAGGCATCCCTCCGGGACTTTACAATGTGCGGGCGAGTTTTGTAGGCTATAAAACATCCACCAAATATGAAATTCAAATAAGTCAGGCAAAAGCCATTCAATTGGATTTTGAATTACTGGAAGATGCGTCTGAGTTGAATGAGGTTGTCGTCAGTTCTGAATTTTCCCGGTCAGAAGAAACCCCTTTATCAGTTAGAAGGCTGAATACCAATGAAATTGAACGCTATCCTGGAGGAAACCGGGATATTTCTCGGGTAATACAAGCCTTGCCCGGCGTAGCAAGTACCCCAAGTTTTCGAAATGATATTTTGATTCGTGGAGGAGCCCCCAATGAGAACAAGTTTTTCATTGATGAAATTGAAGTTCCGGTAATCAATCACTTTGCGACTCAAGGTTCTTCGGGAGGACCTGTGGGAATTCTCAATGTCAACCTAATCAAAAACGTGGATGTGATCACGGGTGGTTTTCCAGCTAATCGCATGAATTCGCTCAGTTCATTTTTTGAAATCCAGCTTAAGGAAGGACGAAGAGATGAAATGTTTACCCAACTAACCTTAGGCGCATCTGAATTGACTCTTTCTAACGAAGGACCGATAGGAGAAAATACCACCTATCTTTTATCTGCACGTCGATCCTATTTGCAAGGGCTGTTTCGTCTTTTAGGTTTACCCTTTTTGCCCACCTTTAATGATTTCCAGATTAAAACCACGACCAAGCTTAATGACAAAACAGAGTTGACCTTCTTGGGAGTGGGCGCCATTGACAATTTTGTTTTGAATCAGGATATTCCGGAAGATGAATCCGAGGAAGAGCGTGAAAATAGACTGTATCTTTTGGATGTTTTACCAGTTCAGGAGCAATGGAATTATGCCACTGGTTTGAAGTTGAAGCGTTATCGCGATAATGGCTTTTGGACTTTTGTTCTTAGTAGAAATATGTTGAACAACCATTCATCCAAATATGCCAATAACGATGCAAGCAATGAGGATAATTTATTGTTTGATTATTTATCCCAAGAGTCAGAAAATAAATTTCGGGCTGAAAACTCCATTTTTGGAACAGGTTACACGCTGAAGTATGGAGTTAACTATGAGTATTCCAGATACTTCATTGACAATTTTGATCGGGCGACCTTATCCGGTATAGGGGAAGTGATAGATGTTCAAGCTACTTCCAACTTTAGCTCCTACGGAGCCTTTATTTCCGGAAGCCGAACCTTGGATAATGAGCGCTTGCTGTTGACTGGAGGAATCCGAATGGATGGGGCAGATTTTGGATCCACGGCCCAAAACCCATTGAATCAGCTGAGCCCTCGATTTTCTGTTTCCTATCAGTTGAAGCCAAACCTATTTCTGACTGCCAATACGGGGATTTATTACCAAAAACCTCCGTACACGGTTCTTGGCTATCGGGACAACGAGGGGAATCTATTGAACCAGGAAAACGACGTTCGTTTTATCCGGAATACCCAATTTATTGCAGGGTTCGAGCTACTGAAGCCTGAGAAAAACCGCCGCTTTACTGTGGAAGGCTTCTATAAGAAATATTCCAATTATCCCTCTTCCATTCGAAATGGAATCTCATTGGCCAATTTGGGTGCGGATTTTGGCGTAATTGGAAATGAGCCCGTGATTTCTAACTCAGAAGGAAGGGCCTATGGATTGGAATTTTTAGCACAGCAAAGGCTTTTTCAGGACTTTTACGGAATTGCAGCTCTGACTTTGGTGCGGAGTGAATTCACCAACCCGAATACTGATGGATATATTCCTTCTTCTTGGGATAATCGCGTAATTGTCAGTTTGACAGCAGGAAAAAGATTTTCAAGAAACTGGGAAATCGGAGCGCGTTGGAGGTATTTAGGAGGAACTCCCTATACCCCTTATGATTACGAAGAATCTTCCTTGATTAGCAATTGGGACTTGAGAAATCAAGCTTCTTTGGATTTTGATCGAATCAATGAGGAGCGACTGCCTGCTTTTCATCAGCTGGACTTACGCATAGACAAAAAATACTATTTCAAGAATTGGAATCTGAACTGGTATGTGGACATTCAGAATGCCTATAATTTTGAGGCCTTGCAAGCACCATTGTTGGTTCCTGTACGGGAAGCTGCCGGGCAGATTTTGATTGATCCAAATGATCCGTCCCGTTATCAGTTGAAGGAGATCGAAAATACAGCCGGTACCATCCTTCCTACTGTCGGAATTATCGTTGAGTTTTAGTAGAGGCCGAAAGAATCCATTCCAATTGATCGGTTGGCTTCAGGAAAGCTTATCCAGCAATTGAACGATTCTTTCGACTTTTTGATCCTCTGATTTTACGGCATAAATAAACTCCAGCCAGTGGGCTTTTTCCTTTTTTTCCAAAGCTTGGAAAGCTTCGAATTTTCCGGGGTAGTCTTTAAGGCATTGAATTAATTCAGGCGGTGCTTCGGCAGGAGTTTCAGGAACTACCAAAAGTAAATGGATGGGATCTCCTGCTTCTTTTTTGATGCTTTTTCTGATCTCTTTTGAGATGGGTAAAAACAAGCTTCCATCACCCATTGGCATTAGATGCTTTTTCTCAAAGGAATAGTCATCAATTTTTCCAGAAACGAGACGCATCCCAAAGTAATGGCCTTTCTTTTCAAAGGAAAGGGGTAT
>JABXHZ010000344.1 GCA_013373335.1 Cyclobacteriaceae bacterium
ATTGCTCAAGTTGCAAATGGCGTCCTATTACCATTTATCAGTATTTGGCTAATCTGGGTTGCCAATCAAAAAAAATGGATGGGAATTCATCAAAATCCAAAATGGCTTCAATTCATTTCCATAGGGATTGTACTACTTACTTTTTTATTGGGAATACGGGCTTTAAGCTCTGTCTTAAACTGGAATCTTTTCTAAATTTTAAAAGGGAAATAAACCTTCCTTACCGCTCTCAGTCTAAGCAACAATGAAGCAAACCAACGATCAGGAAATTTTACAGCTAATTCGCGATCCAAGTACCAAAGAGCTTGGTTTTCGAGTCCTGATCGAGCAATATCAGCGACGGGTTTATCAGGTCATTCGGAGGATGGTCCTTATCCATGAAGATGCCGATGATTTGACACAAAACACCTTCATCAAAGCATACAGGCATCTAGATAAGTTTCAGGAAAATTCGGGACTATTCACCTGGCTCTATCGAATTGCTGTCAATGAAACCCTAACCTTTCTCGAAAAGAAGAAAAAACGCTTTTTCTTTTCAATAGAAGATCACCAAGACAAATTGGAGTCCTATATCAATAGTCCTGAAAGTTTAAACGGAAATGAAATTGAAAAAAAGCTAGCCAAAGCTCTACTACTTCTCCCTGAAAAACAACGACTGGTGTTTAATTTGAAATATCAGGAAGATATGACCTATGAACAAATAGCTCAAATCACCGAAACTAGTATTGGTGCGCTAAAAGCAAGTTATCACCATGCAGTCAAAAAAATCGAAGAATTTCTGAAACAGGAATAAACCATCCCAAAGAATCAAAGTCTAACAAATCAGTATGGAAAAATTACCCAAATTCTCAGAAATGAAGGCCCCAGAAGGTTATTTTGACAATCTTCCTGAGGAAATTCTTAAAAAGGCACAACCTCAATATGACTGGACATGGACGAGATGGGCGGCCACTTTCATTGTATTTCTATCTATCGGAGCGTATTTCTTCTATCCTTCAAATCAGAGTACCGAGTTAATTGCACTTGAAGAAGAAGTCAATCTGTATATCGATGCAAATTATTGGACAGCAGAAGATATTTTGAGTATGAGTGACCAACCTGATCTAATTCTAGATGAATTGATCGAGGAAGAAATGCCATTACTGGAAGAAATACTAATGGAGGAATACTTAACACCTATTGAGCAATGAAAAAAACAGGATTAATACTGCTCTTCTTTTTCTTAGTTGTCTCCATAAGTTTTGGACAGCGTAGAGGAGCTATTGATGCAGAGCGTTTGGAAACCGCACGAGTAGCTTTCATTACGACTAGATTGGATTTATCAACCGAACAAGCCGAGAAATTCTGGCCGATATTCAATGAGTACAACAAAAAACGTGAAGCAAATCTTAAGGAAATTGCTGATTTGACGCCAAGAAATCAAAGCGATGAAATTACCGATGAACAAGCTAAAGAATTGATTTCAAAAAGGTTCTCAATTCAAAGGCAAATGATTGACGAGGAAGAAAGTTTTGTAAAACGTGTAGCAGAGGTAATAAGCTATCAACAAATTCTGAAGCTAAACGGCATAAACCGGGATTTTGCGCGTATGCTTTATCAACGACAAAGACAGGAAAAAAGACAATAAAAAAAAGCTCCAAATGGAGCTTTTTTTATTTATTGCTTTTTCAGCAAATCTCGAATTTCTTCAAGCAATACTTCAGATTTCGGTGGTGGAGGCGGTGGTGCTGCTTCTGCTTTTTTCTCCTCCTTCTTGTTCATCTTGTTTATTCCTTTGATCGCAAGGAAGATCACAAATGCGACGATTATAAAATCCACCACATTTTGAATAAACATTCCATAATTTACGGTTACGGCTGCGATTGTCTCCCCTGCTGCATCCACTTGTTCTTCCTTAAGTGTCCAGGCCAGTTTTTTGAAATCGACTCCACCTACCATAAGTCCAATAGGAGGCATAACCACATCATTTACAAATGAGGATACAATTTTTCCAAAAGCTCCTCCAATGATTACACCCACAGCCAGATCAATTACATTTCCCCTGACTGCAAATTCTTTAAACTCTTTAAGCATTCCCATACGAGTTGAATTAATGGTTGATAAAATATTCTATTAAGAACTTACTTTTTTTCCAACTTTCACAACCGAAAATTCTTTTTTTTCAATAGGACTGATCTTTTAATTCAATCTTTTCATCAACCTACTCAAATTACTTTTTAAAATTCAATAAAACTGAGCAATAGATTTTCACTAAAATTGCATCCTTAAATATCGATTGAAGTATGGCACCCGAAGCAAAGAAAATACCTGAAATACTAGAAAAACATGGTCATAGACGAGTGGATCCATATTATTGGATGAGGGATCGGGAAAACCCTGAAGTAATCCAATACCTTGAAGCAGAAAATGCCTATCTAAAGGAGCAAATGAAAGATTCGGAGGAACTTCAAGAATCCCTTTTTCTTGAAATGAAATCCCGAATAAAAGAAGATGACCAAAGTGTACCCTACTTTAAGAAGGGCTATTTTTGGTATGTGCGCTACCGAAAGGGAGGAGAATATCCCATTTATTGCCGAAAAAAAGGAAGTCTTGATTCAGAAGAGGAAATCTTATTGGATGTCAATGAGATTGCTGAAGGAAAATCCTTTTGCCAAGTCAGTGGAATTGCCGTCAGTCATAATCAAAAATTTCTGGCTTTTGGGTTGGATGAAGTTGGCAGGAGGATTTACACCATTTTTTTCAAAGATTTAAAAACTGGTCAACTACTCAACTATTCCATCTCCAATACTACCGGAAATCTAACTTGGGCGGCTGATGATAGCCATTTATTCTACAGCCGGCAGGATGAAAAAACGCTGCGATCTTATCAAATATATCGACACAGCATTCATACAAATCCTGAAAATGATGAATTGATTTATCAGGAAGATGATGAGGAATTTTCCTGCCATGTCCATAAAACCAAGTCAGAATCATTTTTATTTATTCATTCAGAAAGCACTATCTCTTCGGAGATTCGCTATTTGGACGCAAAAAACCCACTCCAAGAGTGGAAAATTCTCCAAAAAAGAATCCCACACCTGGAATATGCCGCAGATCATTATGGGGATCATTTTTGGATACGAACCAATCATCAAGCCCAAAATTTCAAAGTAGTCAAAGCGCCTATTTCAAATCCATCCCTTGAAAATTGGGAAGACTTTATTCCACATCGGGAAGATGTACTTGTGGAGGATTTTGATCTATTTTCAGGCTTTTTTGTATCCCAGGAGCGAAGTAATGGATTGACTCAGCTTATGATCCAACCTTGGGACGGAAGCCCTGGGCATTCCTTGGATTTTGGAGAGGAAACGTACACTGCTTGGATAGGACATAACCCAGAGTTTGATACTGAATACCTTCGATTTGGTTTTAACTCTTTGATTACTCCTGCTTCTACTTTTGACTACCACATGGTCACACGAGAAAAGAAACTTCTGAAGCAGCAGGAGATTGTAGGTGGCTATAATTCGGCTGAATACGAATCAGCAAGAATTTGGGCGAAGGCAGAAGACAACACCATGGTTCCCATTTCCTTGGTCTATAAAAAATCTCGTTTCCAGGCTAATGGAAAAAATCCTTTACTTCTATATGCCTATGGTTCCTATGGGTACAGCTCGGATGCCTATTTCTCCAGCAGTCGCTTAAGCCTATTGGACAGAGGCTTTGTATTCGCCATTTCACATGTAAGAGGAGGTGAGGATTTGGGAAGAAAATGGTATGAGGATGGAAAACTTCTCAAAAAGAAAAACACTTTCACGGACTTCATTGCCTGTGCCAATCATCTGATCGAACAAAAATTCACCTCTCCAGATCGTTTGTACGCAATGGGAGGAAGCGCGGGTGGATTATTGATCGGGGCAGTCGTCAATATGCGACCAGATTTATTTGATGGAGTTATTGCTGCAGTTCCATTCGTAGATGTGGTTACGACCATGCTGGATGAAAGCATCCCCTTGACTACAGGCGAATATCAGGAATGGGGAAATCCAAATCAGTCAGATTATTATCATTACATGCTTTCTTATTCTCCTTATGATCAAGTTCAGGCTCAATCTTATCCAAATATCTTGGTGACTTCAGGATTGCATGATTCACAGGTCCAATATTGGGAACCAACGAAATGGGTGGCAAAATTGAGAGATTTAAAAACTGACCAAAACCTCCTGTTGCTGCATACCAATATGAAAGCAGGTCATGGAGGGGCATCTGGAAGATTTGAAGCACTAAAAGAGATAGCTTTAGAATATGCCTTTCTTTTAAAACTGGCATCCAAAAAAATTGAAATCCAATTAAAATAGAATGTCAGATTGATTTGTTAAATCAAAGTCAAAAAGTCAGCAAACAGGATTTTTTTCTAACTTTGGAGCGAACCTATTAAACCTAATTTATGAAAATTGCTCTCATTGCTCATGATGGCAAAAAAGCCGATATGGTCCATTTTTTAAGCGGTTTCAAAGACCGGCTTCATAAGGATGATATCGAGTTGGTTGCAACCGGCACCACTGGATCCCACATCGAAAAAGCAGGTTTCAAAGTAAAGAAACTCCTATCCGGACCTATTGGTGGAGATGCCCAAATTGCTGCAATGGCTGCTCAAAAAGAATTGGCCATGGTGATTTTTTTCAGAGATCCTTTGGATAAACATCCCCATGAACCCGATGTACAAATGCTCATGCGAATATGTGATGTTCATAATATTCCCTTGGCAACAAATCCTGCATCAGCCGAACTTATGTTTAAAGCCTTAACACAAGCCTAATGGAACCTAAAGTAATCAAACGAATAGGAGTCTTAACTTCTGGTGGGGACTCACCCGGAATGAATGCGGCAATTCGGGCTGCAGTCCGGGCAGGTTTTTACTACAATATTGAAATGTTTGGAATCTACCGAGGATATGAGGGTATGATTCATAATGAAATCAAAAAACTGGATTCCAAAAATATTACCCATGTATTGGAAAGAGGTGGAACCTTTCTGAAATCCGCGAGAAGTGAAGAATTCCGAACGCCAGAAGGTCGTCAAAAAGCCTATGAAAATCTGAGAGCTCATGGTATCGATGCGTTGGTGGTAATTGGTGGAGATGGATCGCTCACTGGTGCGCATTTATTCTACAAGGAGTTTGGAATCCCGGCAGTAGGATTACCCGGAACCATAGACAATGACCTTTCAGGTACAGATTCCACAATTGGTTTTGACACAGCTTGCAACACGGCCATTCAGGCCATAGACAAAATCCGAGATACAGCCACATCTCACGACCGATTGTTCTTTGTGGAAGTAATGGGACGCGATGCTGGTTTTATCGCAATCAACGCCGGAATTGGTTCGGCAGCTGCAGCGATTTTGATACCTGAAAAGAAAATGCCGATTGAAGAATTGGTAGAAAAACTAAAGGTTCGAACCAAGGCAAAGAAAACGTCCAACATTGTCATTGTAGCAGAAGGAGGAAAAAGTGGTGGAGCAGCTGAAATAGCTTCAAAAGTGAAAAAGCACCTTCCCTATTATGATATAAAAGTGACGATTCTCGGGCACTTGCAGCGAGGAGGAGCCCCTTCTTCTTTTGATCGACTATTGGCTTCCAAACTTGGCGTGGCCGCCATAGAAGGACTTCTACATGGCAAGTATGATGTCATGGCAGGACTGATTAACAATAAAGTCGTTTACACTCCTATCAAAAAGGCCATAGTGGATGATAAGACGGTGGATGAGGATGATTTCAGAGTTGCTAAAATACTCTCTACATAAAAAATTAAGGTTGTCAGTTTTGGCAACCTTTTTTTTCTTAAAACCTAGAATGAATTTTCTCCAAGGTTCCCAAATTCAAAATAAAATCCCTAAACTAGTACTCATATTTTAATGTCAATTTAGTCCTAGGGGATGAAAAAAAATCTTTTAATTTTTCTCTTTTTTTTGGGGATAACATCGGCTTATGCGCAAGCTTCTGACTTTTTATTATTGAAGAGAGGAGCCAATACCAAATCCCAAATTCGCTATTACCCCGGAGAACAAATCACCTACAAAAGTGCCAAATTGGGATATTATGTTACCGATGTGATCAAAGAATTTAGCTCGGATTACATTTATATGACCGAGAATATCATCTCTCCAAATGATATTCTGGAAATAGACATTCAAAACAAGGACCGAAGAAATGGGAGCCTGAAAGCATTAAATTTTTTGATACTAGGATCAGGTATCATTTTGGTAAGCGTGGATGCGATCAACTCGATTTACCAGCAAGGTGAACTAACTGTAGACCGGGAAGTTGGGATAATTGGAGGGATTTTGATAGGTACAGGTTTAGCACTTCTCCCAGTCCGTTACAAGACTTTCAAAAACCAAGGAAGAAACAAGCTACAAATTATTCAAATGCGAATCGATTAAAGGCTATTTGTTTGCCAAATGCCGATTTTTTTGAGACTTTTGCAGCTTGAAATTTTAAGAAAAACATGACTTCGGAACAACTGAAAGACTTGAAAGCTCGCACCTCGGCTTTAAGGAGGTATCTTTGACTACGATCGGAAGAAAGCAGAAATCGAAGATTTAGAAGCAGTCTCCTCCCAGCCAGATTTCTGGAATAACCCGGAAGAGGCTGAAAAAACAATGAAACAAATCCAAGCCCGCAAAGGATGGACAACTTCATTTGAGGAGTTGGATCAGAAGATTCAGGACTTGGAGGTTTTGTATGAGTTTTACACCGCTGATGAAGTTGGTGAGGAAGAAATCAAAGCTGAATACGAAAAAGCAAAAAAGGCTGTAGAGGATTTAGAGCTTAAAAAAATGCTTTCCTCGGAAGAGGATCAGCTCAATGCGGTATTGGAAATTAATCCCGGTGCTGGAGGAACTGAGAGTAACGACTGGGCTTCCATCCTAATGAGAATGTATATCATGTGGGGTGAAAAGAACGGCTACAAAGTTCGGGAAGTTGATGTTCAACCAGGTGAAGTTGCAGGAATTAAATCGGCTACTTTGGAATTCGAAGGTCCTTTGGCTTACGGATTTTTGAAATCAGAAACCGGAGTTCACCGTCTGGTTCGAATTTCTCCTTTTGATTCAGGAGGACGAAGACATACTTCATTTGCATCGGTTTATGCCTATCCTGAAGTGGATGATACTATTGAAATTGATATCAATCCAGCAGATGTGGAAATGCAAACTTCCCGTTCTGGGGGTGCTGGTGGTCAAAATGTAAACAAGGTAGAAACCAAGGTTCAGTTGACCCATAAGCCAACAGGCATTGTGGTTGTATGCCAGGTTGAACGATCTCAATTAGCCAACCGTGAAAAAGCGATGCAAATGCTCAAGTCCCGCTTATATCAAATGGAGCTTGAAAAGCGAAATGCAGAGATCGCTAAAATTGAGGCTTCCAAACTTCGGGTTGACTTTGGTTCCCAAATCCGGAATTATGTCCTTCATCCATACAAATTGGTGAAAGACAACCGAACTGGATATGAAACCTCTGATACACAATATGTGCTTGATGGTGGCTTAAATGAATTTATGAAGGCCTACCTCTTGGCGCAAAGCGAGGAAGAAGCAAACAAGGAATAACAATGGCCGGAATTTTCCGGCCTTTTTTATGAATCAGATGAACAAAACTATCCTGCCCAGTTTTTTTACCTTGGATTTCTTTTTGCTTTGTCTGAGTTCTTTCTTGTTTTTTTCTTCTTTCAACATGATTATTCCAGAACTCCCCTCCTATTTATCATCTCTTGGAGGAGAGGATTACAAAGGTTTAATTATTTCACTTTTCACCCTATCGGCAGGACTTTCCAGACCATTTTCAGGGAAATTAGCTGATAAAATCGGTAGAATTCCAGTCATGATTTTTGGAGCTACTGTGTGTTTTATTTCAGGTCTTTTATATCCCATTTTGAGTTTTGTAGGCGGATTTTTATTCCTTCGATTTATTCATGGATTTTCAACTGGATTCACACCTACAGGTACATCTGCTTATGTTGCAGACATTGTTCCGTTTTACAGCCGTGGTGAAGCCATGGGAATTCAGTCCCTTTTCGGTTCTCTCGGGATGGCGGCAGGTCCGGCTATTGGAGGTTGGATTGCCACATTTTGGCCAATCGAATACCTTTTTTACGCTTCAGCATTTACGGCTATATTTTCTATTTTGATTTTAATCCGCTTGAAAGAGACTATTTCCCAACCTGAACGATTCAGCTTTCAGCATTTTAGATTAAAGAAAGATGAGATTATAGAGAAAAGAGTCCTATTACCCTCTATTATCCTGTTCTTTTCAGTCTTCTCCTTTGGAGCAGTATTGACGATTATACCAGATTTCAGCGAGCATTTAGGAATAGAAAACAAAGGCTTATTTTTTGCGATTTTCACTTTATCCTCCCTAGGAATAAGACTCATAGCAGGAAGAGCTTCCGATCGTTATGGGCGAGTTCCCGTATTACGAATGGCTTCTTTCTTGATGATTTTAGCCATGCTAACTATTGCTATGGCGGATAGTAAATGGATGCTATTTGTAGCTGGAATTTTATTTGGTTCTGCGGTAGGCATGAATAGTCCGACCACCGCTGCTTGGGTAATTGATTTGTCTTTGGATTCTTATCGGGGAAGGGCTTTGGCAACCATGTACATCTTTTTGGAAGCGGGAATTGGTTTAGGAGCTATTTTTTCAGGCCTTATTTATGGTAATAATTCCAATAATTTCCCTTGGGTTTTCATCTTCTGTGCCTCAATGGCAGGTTTAGCTCTTTTGTTCCTACTTTTTACAAGGCAAGGAAGCTATAAATCAAATCATTAAAAAAGGGGCTTTGGCCCCTTTTTGTCAATTTCCTAAGTAATCAGAAGTACGTGGAATGGCTAAAATTTTTCGCTGTCGACCGTTATAATAAGTGACTTTTTCACCATCGAAAAACGCTCCCTCCTCCAGCATAATTCGTACATCTTTTTTCCATTCTTCCACATAAACTACAGCATTGAGTTCAATGGCATAGCCAGTATTTGGGAAAAGCTTATGATCGCCAGCTCCTGGAGTATCCCCTTGATTATCCCACATACCAATAGTAGGTCCAGCCGAGTGACCATAAAAACCAAGAGGATGAGTGTAGATACTTCCTCTGATTCCTTCTTTCTCCATTTGCGACCGTGCCGCACGAAGTATTTCATTACCAGTCCTTCCAGTCACATAATTTTCAGTCAAAATATCCTGCAATCTATTCCCCACCTCAAAAGCCTTTTGCAGGAATTCAGGGACTTCCGTTTCACCTGGTTTCAATACATAAGCCAATTCTTGCGTATCTGTATTTAAGCGTAGATAAGTAATCCCAAAATCAATATGGAGCAAATCACCCGGCATAATGGTCATTTCCGAAGGGCGGGAGGAAAAAGATCGGGAAGCCTCATTGGAATTAGGATCCGGTCGCTGAATATCTACCGTTGGATGGAACC
>JABXHZ010000097.1 GCA_013373335.1 Cyclobacteriaceae bacterium
AAAATTTTTGAAAGAGCAAGACAGAAAGGATTTTTGGTATTATTGGATGGGCAAGGCATGGACGAAGCTTGGGCAGGTTACGATTATTACAGAACAGACTCCAAAGCCGTGGTGCAAGGAATAAAAAGCCCATTGACCAGACCGAATGTAATATCACCCGAATTACTATCCTTGGCAAGGGAAATAAGCTATCCTGAACCATTTGATAATGATCTCCAAAACAAACAGTTTAGGGATCTATATTATACGAAGATACTAAGGGCCCTCCGCTTTAATGATAGGGTCAGCATGATGCATAGCACAGAATTAAGGGAGCCATTTTTAGACTATCGATTGGTGGAAATGGCTTTTGCGCAGAAGAGGGAAATGAAAATCAGGGCGAATCAAGGGAAGTGGTTGCCAAGGCAGCTGGTAAAGAAAGCCTTGGAAAATATTGCCTTAGCTCCAAAAAGACCTTTGCAAACTCCTCAGCGAGAGTGGCTTGGTGGCGCAATGTCAGACTTTGTTGAAGATAGAATATCTAAACTCAAGTCATCTCCATGGTTCGAGAAAAATACGCTGGACCTAGAATGGCAGAAATATAAAAACGGTCAAAATGACAATAGCTTTTTCGTTTGGCAATGGATAAACAGTTCATTTTTCCAACTATAAGTAGGTGAAATACCTGATTTTAAAAGGTCTAAATTAGTTTAAATTAATAATAGTAGAATTCATCTTTAAAGATGCTTTTCAAAAATTAAAAAAATGAAGTTTCTAATTGTTGAACAGGATTTAAGGGTTTCCGGTACTAGTCAGGGGATTATTTCCCGATCATTTTTGGGTAAGTTAAGAAAGGCATATCCCGAATCCTTAATTGATGTTCATTACATTAAAGCGGAGGATTCTGTTGATAAGCTTGAATTACTTCCTGTAAACAACATTGTTGAATACAGAGTAAATACAACTCCTCCATTTTTTATCAAACTAGCCAACAAACCGTATTGGAGACTTATGAATGTTTCTTTGGTTGAAGAATGGTTAGTTGATCAATATACAAGGATTATAGCAAAAATAGACTTCGAAAAATATGACCATATATTTATTAGAAGTGCTGGTATCGGACATGAAATAATTTTGGCCATTAAGGATTTACCGATACTTAAAAAAGCCATTGTTAATTTTCATGATCCATTTCCTGTTTCTTGGTATGTAGGTTCAAAATTAAAACCAACTAGACTTGACTTCTACAGGCTCGAAAAAATGATGAAAGTTGTTGAGAAGGCAAATGTATGTACTTCAACTGCATTTTATATGTCCCATGATTTGCAGCATCTCTATGGATCAAAGAAACCGTTCTATACACTTCCTCACCAATATGATCCCACAGTCTTTGAGGAAAGAAAAACTTCCAATGTTAGGAAGAAAGAAAAGGCGGTTAGCATTTCCTATCATGGAGCATTGATGTTTGGTAGAAATATTGAAAATCTGATAAAGGCTTACAGTGAGCTAGTGAAGTCTGATCCATATTATGTAGAAAATACGGAACTGATTCTCAGAGTTAAAGGGAATGAGGTGGCACGCTTTAAAGAGATTTATGGAAATGCTCTGAATATTAAGTTTTTGGATACGGTGGATTTTGCTACTTCTTCTAATGAACAGGCCTATCAAAGTGATATTGTAATTATCCTGGAAAATGGACCCTACTATTGCAATATATTGGTGGGGAAAGCTCCTTTTTTAGCCGCAATAAATAAATCTGTATTTTGTATTTCTCCGAAAAAAAGCGAGCTAAGAAATATAGTTTCTGATGAAAATTGCATCGCTGATATGGGAGATGTCAATGAAATTAAAATCAAGCTTAAAAAGCTCATTGATAATGAGTTAAATCAAGGAGAGAAGATTAAGCCATTTGGGGATTATTTCAGTCAGGAGAATTTCAAGATTCAATTGGATGAAATTCTTCAGGCAAGTAATAGGGGATAGTGAAGTCTTTACCATTCTCTTCGTATTTTAAGTAAAGAAATAGGATGTTCCTCGGTTTTACTTTTTCTACCATTTGAGTAGTTAATAAAAACTATTGATAAATTGACCTATAGTAATTTTTATGGTTTTTAATTTACCATCATTTGCTTGAAAAGAAAGCCTATTTTTTCCCATACTAAAAGTTGGTTTATTAAATTGTAGTTTCTTGATTCATTTTGGGTTCAATTGGTTTTTGCTGGGCATGTGGCGTTAAAAGAGGCTTTATTGACCCAAAGTCCACCTGAATTTACGTTCAATTATATTTTTCATCTTTTAAAAATTTGACTTATGAGGTATCGTGTTAAAATCTCTAATTTTTCATTTGATATTGAAGTAGAAAAGGTAGAAGATCTTCAAGGTTCTATCAAAAATGAACTCGGAAAAGTGGTTCTTACGGCTTTACCAACTTTCATAGAAGAGGACTTCAAAAATCGGTTGCCAAAATCAACCTATATTACCCTTGAGGAATTTGGTTACGATTGGGAAAAAGCTATTCAGCATACCCAGCAAAATGACGTTTCCATTATCCTGCTACAGGATGGTAAAAAGTACAGGATTAAAGAATATTCTAGACAGAAAATCGAAAAAGATTTATTTATTCTTGCTCTAAATAAGGCGGAATTAGTTTTTGGGGTAGATTATTACAATCAGTGGGATAGAAATACTTCCTTGCCTCAGGACCGATATATTTTTGATTTGGCAAAATGGAATTCTAGAATAGGTCTTGTCAATGTGGATGTAACAAGTGCAGTTACTATTGAAGAAGTCCAGCCTTTCTATAGATGTTTATTTACAAACTCTGTTGAAAAAGGTCAGACTGGCTCTATTGCTCTTATAAATTCAAAGACCAATATGGAATTCGGTTTGCTGTATTCTGGTGGCGATGATACACCTTTGACGATTATTCAAAAAGACATTGATTTCAAAGGTATCATTTGGCAGGAGTTGAAGGCAAATAATGGTGGAGGGCTCCTGGTTGTTATGGATCATTGCAGATTGGAACAAATAGACCCTCCAGTCTATTTTGAAAAAAATCTCAGGTTTTCCAAAAATACCGTTACGTTGGATGAGGGTAGTTTTTTCCAACTTGAAAACATGTTTCAAGGATTTGGCAATAGTTCAAATATCATTTTTGTAGATGGGATGACTTTTCTTTTACCGCCAGTGACTTTTTTTCTCAATTATCACAATAGGTATAATCAAGATTCAATTAAAGAAGCCAATCACGATAGTTACCACTTGATTCATCAGATTCCCAAGGCTGGAGAAAAGTTTTTAATGAGCAGAAGTTATACAACAAGCGGTGAAATCAAGCCTGACATGATCCGAAATGTGATCAATTGGGAAAAATTGGGAATTAATTCTAAAAAAAACCTTGTCAGAGAACTTCAAGCAGGAGATAGATTATTGATCCACGGGGAAGAATATACGATTAAGGTCAAGGATAGATTAGTAGGAAATGCATTTGCATCCGAATATAGATTTAATCATCAAGATTCATACTATTCAGCAGAGTTTAAGTTAGATAGACCCCTTCCCGAGTCATTACCAATGATAGTCGAAGTTGAAGTATTGAATAGTCTTGGGGAGAAGCTTCTAGATGGAGAACCGAGAATGGGATTTATCATTTTTAAATACAACAAAAACTGGCAGACTAATACAGAAATTGATCATGGTTTAGATTACATGCTTGCTTCTAATCCATTTGGAGTATTATCCTATAATCATGAAGAGATTTCGATTTGGGCACGAAATACGGAACACAATGGATTCTATAGGCAATCCAGATCAGGTGTAGGTGAATCTAAGGGATATACCCTCATTAATTGCAAGGGCTTTGAGGATGAATTTGCACCCAAAATTCCGATATCCACAAGCGGACCGATGCCAGAAGATGCTGCTCAGTTCATTGATTTTTTAGAGGATCTCGTTGATTACTTGACCAAATAAATCACTTTTGAAAAAGAGGTTGGAGTTCTTTCGCTAGTAAAGAAGAGGCCTCTAATTTACCTTTCTCATTCAAATGAATGGGGTCATAAAAATAGGAGTTTTCTAACAAGGTGCTCGAATGGTTGATTAAGGGAGCCTTAACCTCTTGTTGAATGATCAATTCCCTGTTTTCATAAGGCGCTACGTAAAGAATGAGCTGACACCCTCGGGTACGGAGGTATTCTTCAAACTCATACAGTAGGGTATTGCTGATTTTTTTTTGTACTTGGATGAACTTTAAAGACTCATTTTCAGGATTCAGTTGGCTATCCGGATAGGTATAGTTTCCATACTGATCAAATCGATGTCGATAGGTTGGTCGAAACAAGGTGAATAGAGATGGAATGAATAGCTCTGTATTATAGTATGAATAAAGTACGGCAGGGACGTATTTTCCCAGCGTATAGGGTCTGATAATCCCCCTTTCCCGCTCTCGGAAGTAATCGTAAATATAGTCTCTTTGAAGGTAAGGAGCCATGCGGTAATCGTTGTCATTAATCTGCATAGAAGAATGCTCGAAATCCGGCTCATCCAAGACTAAAATACAATAAGAAGCCCGAAAACCAGACTCAAAAAAGTGTTTTGCCATCAATAGTTGACTTGGTAGGCCTGTGTCATCCTGAGAAAGGTTGATCCCTCTTGTGGTTAATTTTTGGTCAATTTCTTCTGATCCTATACTAGTTAAACCTCTACTAGACCCAATTATGAAATAATCGAAAGCCTGTTCAGGATCAAAATTATTCACTAAAAAGCTAGCCTTAAAAATAGAGGATCTTTTGAGTAAAAAATTAGAGATCAATGAAAGGAGATTAGCGATCAGTGCAATGATCAAAAAGTACTTGCTCAATTGAATTAGAAACTTTTTCATCATCTAGAATTGGAAATAGATAAAGCTAATTGGATTTTTAAATGCTGCCATAAATAAAAGAAGTAGGCTTAGAAGTATGAGTTGGAAATTACTCAAGGTAACCTCGCCTTTTTTAAGTCTTGAATACCGAATTTCCACTATCAAGATGATAGCGATTCCAATCAAGCAAATAAGAGAAACTAATAGATGCTTCGAGGATGAAGAAAAATACATGGCGGAGCCACTTCCTGTAAAAAGGTGGATTAAGTATTGATTTGCATCATAGACCGATGGGGATCTAAAATATACCCAGCCAAAACCTACTAATATGAAGGTGAATAATATCTTGGGGAGATTAGTAAGTCTCAACTGTGTGAATTCTTCATCTTTTATTCCCTTTGAAATGTATAAGGGTACATATAATAATCCATTAATTAGTCCCCAAATGATAAAGGTCCAGTTTGCACCATGCCAAAATCCACTGACGAGAAAGACAATCAAAACATTAATCAATGAAAACCACTTTCCCTTTCGATTTCCTCCCAAAGGGATGTAGAGGTAGTCTTTAAACCAGGATGAAAGAGAAATATGCCATCTTTTCCAAAATTCACTGATATTGGAGGATAGATAAGGAAATCTAAAATTGCTCATCAAATCAAATCCAAACAACCTACTGATCCCGATGGCAATGTCCGAATACCCACTGAAATCTCCGTATATTTGGAAGGCGAAGAATAGAATACCTATACTGAGGCTCAAAGGGGATTGAGTGCTGTAATCATTGAATATACCATCTACGATCATGGCGGCATTGTCAGCAATGACCATCTTTTTAAAAAGTCCCCAAAGGATTATCCTAATCCCTGAAACGGCAATTTTATAATCAAAAAAACGCGCTTTTAAGAATTGGGGGAGGAGGTGTCCTGCACGCTCGATAGGCCCTGCTACTAATTGAGGGAAAAAACTAACAAAAGCAAAAAAGGCGATATAATCCTTACAAGGGTTAATTTTTTTTCGGTACACATCAATTGTGTAACTCATCGTCTGAAAGGTATAAAAACTAATACCAACAGGTAGTACAATCTGGAGACTGGATAGACTAACTTTGGAACCAAAAAACAAAAAAGCATCGACAAAATTCTGTGCGAAAAAATTATAATATTTGAAAAAACCCAGCAATCCCAAGTTTATTAGTATACTGATTAGAAGAAGTCCTTTTCGAGTTGATTGATTCTGACTTTTGCCCAACTGCCGACCAACCAAGTAATCAGTCAAGGAGCTAAAAGCAATAAGTGTAAGAAACTTCCAATTCCACCAACCATAGAAAAAATAGCTAGAAATAAGCAAAAAAAGATTTTGAAGATTTAAATCCTTTTTTAGCAGAACCCAATAAATGAAAAAAACAATAACTAGAAAAAAAGCAAACTCT
Source organism: Cyclobacteriaceae bacterium (assembly GCA_013373335.1). Taxonomy (GTDB): domain Bacteria; phylum Bacteroidota; class Bacteroidia; order Cytophagales; family Cyclobacteriaceae; genus Algoriphagus. The sequence goes on from JABXHZ010000097.1 coordinate 6,267, forward strand.
ATGGAATTGAAAATCATTCGATATTCATCATTTAAGAGGCTAAAATTAGAAATACTAGTTTAAATTTCTCGTTTATCACCAAAATTTTCAATTGCTGAAAAGATTCAGTTTTAAGTTCTTTTGATTGTCTAAATTTAAGGCATTTAAAAACTAGTTTATAATGATACTCACTTACTTTTCTCTTTTTCTATTGGTTGGGTTGCTCTATTTCCGTCTTGCCTTGAGATTTGAAATTGTGGATCGTCCTAATTCTAGATCTTCCCATTCAAAAGTAACCGTCAGAGGAGGAGGGATTATTTTTCCGATCGCAGCGATTATCTGGTGGGCGGCTTTTGGGTTTCAGCATACCTTAATGATTCTGGGTTTAGTTATTGTTTCGATAGTTAGCTTTTGGGATGATATCCAGTCGCTTTCTCGAAAATTTCGCTTTTTGATGCAATTTATTGCCCTTTCCTTGGCTTTTTATGACTTGAACCTCTTTAATCAGATTGACTGGTACTTCCTGCCTATCTTTTACTTTATTGCCTTGGGAATTATAAATGCCATCAATTTCATGGATGGGATCAACGGAATCTCCGGACTTTATGGATTGGTGTTTTTTGGCTCCCTGCTAGCTGTCAATACCTATTTGCCACTTTTCCAAAGTGAATTAATTCAATATGAAATTCTTGCTCTATGTGTTTTCCTTCTTTTTAACCTGCGAAAAAGAGCACTTATGTTTGCTGGAGATGTAGGCAGCATAAGTTTGGCTTTTTTAATAATTTACTTCCTTACCAAATGGTATCTTGAAGTGGAGCATTGGTCCATTATTCTATTCCTATTAATATATGGAGTAGACGTCGTCATGACCATGGCTCGGAGAATTCGTAGAGGGGAAAAATTATCAGAACCTCACAGGACTCATTTTTACCAAATTCTTGCCAATGAATGTAAAATGAACCATGTATTTATCGCATTAGGATACGCAGTCTTACAGTTATTGGTCAATTTCATTTTTTTCATTAACCCAAAAAATTATCCTTCCCCACTTGTCTCCAGTCTATTGTTGATTGGCACTGGAATCGCCTATTTACTCTTCAGGAATCTGATTTCATCCAGACTTTCCCTTCCAAATTCTAAGTAAAATAGA
>JABXHZ010000065.1 GCA_013373335.1 Cyclobacteriaceae bacterium
CATCCCACGCCACCGCTTATCATCACATGCCTGAATTTGAAATTTGCGGATTAGTAGCGCGCGGTGAAAGCAAAAACCGGCTCAATCAGAAATTGAACGCAAATTATCCCCTATTCGATGATTTTGACTCCGCTTTAGAGCAAGCAAAACCTGATGCTGTTTGTATCTCTACCTACCCGGATACGCATGAAGAGTTTGCAGTAAAAGCTTTGGATAAAGGCTGTCATATTTTTATTGAAAAACCCTTGGCCGACACCATCGAGGGAAGTCAGCGGATTATAGACAAAGCAAAAGAAAAGGGTAAAAAGGTGGTAGTGGGCTATATTTTACGACATCACCCTTCTTGGATCCGCTTTATTGAAGAAGCACAAAAAATGGGTAAACCGCTCGTCATGCGCATGAACCTTAATCAGCAAAGTCATGGATTCATGTGGGACGTTCATCGAAACCTAATGAAAAGCTTGAGCCCTATTGTGGATTGTGGCGTTCATTACATCGATGTTATGTGCCAAATGACCCGCTCCAAACCGCTAACTGTTTCTGCGATAGGCGCCAGATTAACGGATGATATTTCAAAAGACAATTATAACTATGGCCAACTTCAAATCAGGTTTGAAGACGGCTCGGTCGGTTGGTATGAAGCAGGATGGGGTCCTATGATTTCAGAGACTGCTTTTTTCATCAAGGATGTATTTGGTCCAAAAGGATCTGTTTCTATAGTCGCCAAAGATGCCGGAAGCAGTGGTAAATCAGATGATGTGGATTCTCATACCAAAACTGAATCTATTCGGGTGCATCATGCAGATATAGATGAGAAAAACCATTTCACCAAAAAGGATGAATGGATCAACATGAAAGACGAACCAGGTCATCAGGAGCTATGTGATCGAGAACAAGCATACTTTCTAAAATCCATCCAAGAGGATTTAGATTTGTCAGATCATTTGGAAGATGCACTGAATAGCTTAAAAATCGCCTTTGCCTGTGATGAATCCGTGAAAACAGGAAAACTGGTTTTTCTTTAACTCTTTTTCAATCAGCACTTAATCATGAAAAACAAATCCATTCTAATCACCGGAGGAGCGAGTGGTATCGGCCTCGCCATGGTTCGAAAATTCGCAAAGGAAGGAAGCCAGGTTTATTTTATCGATTCAAATGTCCCTGCAGGTGAACAAGTGATGCATGAGGAACAGGAAAAAGGCCATTCTGTAAATTTTTGGCAGGCCGATGTGACTGATTTTGGATCAGTAAACCACCATATCCAACGCCATCCTGGAAAATTCCATGTCCTTATCAACAACGCCGGAATCTCTCATATTGGGAAGGTTGAAAATACCACCGAAGAAGATTTTGACCGGCTTTTCCAGGTCAATGTCAAGGGTATGTTTATTTGTACCAAAGCAGCTCTTCCCAAATTGATACAAGATGGAGGAGGATCCATCTTAAATATGTGTTCTGTAGCAGCCACAATAGGAATCCCCGATCGATTTGCCTACAGCATGACCAAAGGCGCCGCTTTATCCATGACATTTAGCATCGCAAGAGATTATGTCGATAAAGGAATCCGATGCAATTGCCTTTCGCCAGGCCGGGTCCACACTCCTTTTGTTGATGATTTTCTTTCAAAAAACTATCCGGGCCAAGAACAAGAAATGTTTGAAAAGCTGGCTGCCACTCAACCGATTGGCCGGATGGCTTCCCCTGAAGAAATTGCCGAACTCGCTTATTTTATCAGTTCGGATGCCAGTGGATTTATTACTGGTGCGAATTATAATATTGATGGAGGTTTCCTTCATCTAAAAATGTAAATTCAGCTCAAACCCATTAACCTTACTGCAACTTGCCATGAAATTATTTCGATTTGGCCCTAAAGAACAAGAAAAGCCTGGTATTCTAACTCCGGACGGAAAGTATCTCGACTGCTCAGCATTCGGGGAGGATTGGAACGAAAGTTTTTTTGCCAGTGAAGGCCTGTACCGCTTGAGGCATTGGCTAGTAGACCATCAAGACTCTCTCCCGGAGGTTCCCAAAAATGCCCGGATAGGTTCTCCAATAGCCAGACCATCAAAAATTATTTGTATTGGTCTCAATTATCTAAAACATGCGGAAGAGGCAGGCATGCAAGTTCCTGAAGTTCCGATTATTTTTATGAAAGCCACTTCTTCCTTATCTGGACCTTATGACCCTATTTTCATTCCTAAAAATTCAAAGCAGACGGATTGGGAAGTTGAATTAGCCGTCATCATAGGAAAACGTGCAAAATATGTGTCCGTTGAGGATGCCATGGACTATGTGGCTGGTTATGCTGTCCACAATGACGTCAGCGAAAGGGATTTTCAACTACGTCATGGTGGGCAATGGGTGAAAGGAAAAAGTGCAGATAATTTTGCTCCACTCGGTCCATATTTAGCTACCGCAGATGAAATTGATGACCCTCATAACCTGCGTCTTTGGCTCAAATTGAATGGAAAAATTCTCCAAGACAGTCATACATCTGATCTTATTTTCGACATCCCAACAATAATATCCCATCTAAGTCAATACATGACTTTGCTTCCAGGTGATGTGATTTCTACAGGAACTCCATCTGGGGTAGGAATGGGATTGAAACCTGAGCCTCGTTATTTAGAGCATGGGGATGTTGTTGAATTGGGGATTGAAGGCTTGGGAAGTTCAAGACAGGTTGCCATGAATGATCCTGAGGCATGAGAATCGACGCTCATCAGCACTTTTGGAGATATCACCCCAAACGTCATGAATGGATAGACGATAGTATGAAATCCATACAGAGGGATTTTATGCCAGAAGATCTAACACCCATTCTTGAAAAGGCTGGAATGGATGGCTGTGTGGCAGTGCAGGCGGAGGAAAATTTGAAAGAAACCGAATTTTTGCTAGATCTAGCGGAAGAAAATGATTGGATCAAGGCAGTAGTTGGATGGGTGGACATTGGATCATCTGATCTAAGCAAAGCCTTAGATGAATACAGCCAATCCTCCAAACTCAAGGGCTTTCGGGAAATCCTGCAGTCCAAAGATCCTCGGTATATGCTTCGTGAGGAATTTATCCAAGGACTCAAGCTCTTGCATGGAAAAGGCTTTACTTATGATATTTTGATATTTCCCCAGCATTTGAATGCGGTCATTGAATTAGTCAAACAATGCGAGGACCATGCCCTTGTAATCGATCACTTAGCGAAACCTTATATCAAGGATGGAGAGTGGAAATCCTGGAAAAAAGCCATGATACCCATCGCTGAACGGGAATATGTCTTTGCCAAACTTTCCGGATTGGTTACCGAGGCAGACTGGAAGAACTGGAATGAGCAACAAATTCTCCCCTTCATTGAAATTGCCCTCGAACTATTTGGACCGGACAGGTTGATGTTTGGTAGTGATTGGCCTGTTTGCCTTTTAGCAGGAGAATATGAACAGGTCTTGGGGATTATAGAAAGGTTTACTGATA
>JABXHZ010000323.1 GCA_013373335.1 Cyclobacteriaceae bacterium
AGCCTGGTAGGAACTCACCATCTGGCAATTGAGGAATACCATCTCGGTTGCCGGAGACTCCTGCAAATTTCTCCACATGGCTGTACCACGGTGCAATGTCTTTGTAGCGAATCGGCCAATCCACGGCAAAGCCATCCCGGGCAGGTCCTTCAAAGTCAAAATCCGACCAGCGTTGCACCTGCCGGGCCCAAAGTAAGGATTTTCCCCCGACCTGATAGCCACGAATCCAATCGAATGGTTTTTCCTGTACATAGGGATGCTCTGTGTCTTTCACGAAAAAATGCATGGCATCTTCCCGGAAAGCATAACAGCGACTCACTACGGGATTTTCCTGTTTGATTTCCTCCGGAATTTGACCCCGATGCGGAAATTCATAGGGGAGCATATTGGTAGTGGGGTAGTCTTTGATGTGCTCCACATTACGGCCACGTTCGAGCATGAGGGTTTTGACGCCCAAGTCACAAAGTTCTTTGGCAGCCCAGCCGCCACTGATTCCCGAACCAATCACTATGGCCTGATAAGTTCGCTCTTGTTTGCTTCGAATATTGAGATTAGCCATTGACACGAGGTTTTTGAAGGTCAGAAATCAAAACAGCTCCATTGTATTCTCCCGGAATAAGGGAATAGGGTACCACTTCGGTTTGGATGTACTCGGATGCCATGTAGCCTTGAATGGTAAATCGCTTGGCGGAATTGATGAAATAAGAAATGCTCCCATTTCGCTTGCCCGCCTCGCTATCATCTCCTTCCAACTTGGCCGCATCTAAAATAAGTTGTTCTCGTTCTTTGGTGCTGAGTGCGTTGAATTTTTTACCGCTATGCTCCTGAATGAAATCCGGGAAAGCTGTTAGACCAGCAGTAAATTTCTCCTGATTTTCCGATGTAAAACAGTCATTCACCATGACCAAAATGAAATCATGAACTTCTAGGTCTAGGGCTCCCTTGATTTCTCCTGCAGGAATAATGGTATCTGAAATAGCTCCCAAAAGGGCTTTTTGGGAAGGTGTAATTTTGAGATGGTCATACGCGGCAAGAATGTCTTCTTGACTGAAATCGCAGGAAGGAATCAGGGCAAGTCCTCCGGAAATCAGTGCAATATGCCGCAAAGCATGTCTTCTATTCATTAGGTTTTGGGTTTAAAGCAATCAGATTTAAAAAGTAGGGATTTTTCAAGCAAAATCCCAGATCAAGCCCATTACTGGTGGATTTCATTTTTTATCGGGTCAAAACTCCGAGTTCGCCAACTGTGGCTGGATTGCCATCAGCCGTCTTTAAAGCTCGAAGTTTAATGAATTTGGTTTCTCTTAGATCAAATCGGATGAACTGTTCCACAGGGCTATTGACTACATTGGAGAATTCGCCTCGGCTGACTTCCTTCCAATTTTTCCCATCTGAACTTACCGAAAAGGCATATTCGGTGATATGACCACTGGGATAGCGGGCTTGCATGGGCAGATATGAGAATCCCTGAATTGATAATTTTTCTCCTAAATCCACAATTAGTTCATTGTCGGAAGTGGTTAAGTAAGTTGTTGGATTTTCATCTATGGCTCGATCACCCTCGCTTTTCCATTTCGCTTTAGGTATGTCTAGGTCCTTTCTGAAAACCTCACTTTTTTGACCGGAGACTGGGTCAACAGAAAGCACCTGAAGTGTGCTGGCTTCCTCAACTTGGAATGGATCATCATAGATTTGGGTAGGTTCGCCACCATCCAAGGAATACCAGATTTCCAAGCCTTCATCCGGAGAGATCAAGCTTACTAATCCTGATTTTTCCCGTTTGATTTCCGGTGCTAAAAGTAATTTTGGGGCATAAAACACACCTACTTCGGAGATGACCGGGATGTCTTTTCCGTCTTCGAAACGAATCCGGATCTTTTGAGCGCTCACATCAGGAAACCGTAAAATTCGCTTGTAACCGATAGTGGTACCTGATGCGATTTTTTCCCAACCTCCATCGTTTTCAGCCTCCAAAGAAAAGGCTTTCACTCGTTGCCCTAAGGGTGTAAATTCCTGTAAAAGCAGTCGATTGAAGCTGATTTCCTGTCCAAAATCCAACTCCAATTGTGCTTCAACCGCTCCATCCGGAATGGTCCAATAGGTAGAATAATCTCCATCGAAAGTCAATTCCGCTTCATAGCCGCTTCCTCTTTCTAAACTGGAAGATACCTTCGCCTCTTGGGCAAGGTTTGTTTGAAAATCTTCTCGGATTTTTTCAGCCATCTTTAAGATAGCTTCTTCATCCTTTTCATGGATTAGTCCTCGGGTGTCCACAGGGAAATTGATCAAAAGGGAAGAGTTTCGGCCGATGCTTTTGTAGAAAATTTCCATCAATTGGGGAAGGCTTTTGACCTTGTGGTCCTCGTAAGCGTGATAGTACCAACCCGGCCGGATGCTCACATCGGACTCTGCAGGAACCCAATGTGTCCCGTTTTCCTGACCCGAAGCCCATTTTTCTGAGTATTCAGGCATACCTGCATAGACCGAGTCCCGCATCAGATTTGACCAAGTGGTTTCATAGGCAAAACCGTGTTCATTACCCACCCAGCGTACATCCGGCCCGGCATCTGAGAAAAGCATGGCTCCAGGCTGCAAGTCCCGAACCAATTGATGGGTCGTTGGCCAATCATAGTAGGTCAATTTATCCACTTTTCGCTCCTCGTTGGCTCCACCATACCAACCCGTACCTCCATTGGCCCCGTCAAACCAAACCTCGAAGATTTCCCCATAATTCGTCAGCAATTCGGTCAGTTGATTCCGCATGTAAGTGATGTACTCGGGTTTTCCGTAGTCGGGATGATTCCGATCCCAAGGAGAATAATAAATCCCCACTTTCAACCCGTATTCCCGACAGGCATCCACAAATTCCTGGATCAAATCCCCTTTTCCATCTCGCCAAGGGCTGTTTTTGACCGAGTGTTCCGTGTATTCCGAAGGCCAAAGGCAAAATCCATCGTGATGCTTTGCGGTGATAATAAGGCCTTTCATTCCAGCTTCTTTGGCGATTCGGGCCCATTGTCGGGCGTCAAGCGCAGTAGGATTAAATTGCTCTGGCTTTTCATCTCC
>JABXHZ010000129.1 GCA_013373335.1 Cyclobacteriaceae bacterium
CTTTTTTTATCAGGGTGGGAAATATTTGCGTAGGAAAGCCTTTCTCTAAAACTCAAAAAATCCAACTGAGTCAGAGGTTGGTCTTCAATTATCTTCAAAACCAGGGCCGATTGAGAATCAATTTTTTCTATTTTTGTTTGCATAGGCAACTGGGGAATTCCCAAACAAAAGCCAATATATGTCAAAAATCCAAGTTAATAAATTACACACCCTTACAGGTCACAACGATTGTATCTATGCTTTAGCAGAGGGGCCTGATCCTAGATTTTTTTATACCGGTGCCGGTGATGGAATGGTCGTTGAGTGGGATTTGGATAAGCCAAAAGACGGAAAATTGGTAGCCAAACTTCCTCACTCAGTTTATGCTTTGGCAGTAGATCGGCTTCGGAATTGGTTGATAATCGGGCATAATTTTGAGGGTATTCATGTAATTGATCTTCAGGAAAACAAAGAACTATGGTCTTTGAAACTGACAGATCAGGCCATATTTCATATCACTGTTTTAGGCGATGAAATTTTGGTGGGCACAGGAGATGGAGTTTTGACAGTTGTAGATATACCCTCTCAGTCGGTTCGTAAACATATCAAGCTAAGTTCGAAGAGTATCCGAGTAATGGATGTAGCTTTGAAGAAGATGCACCTAGCAATCGGTTTGTCAGATCACTCAGTAAAAATTTTGGATCTGACTCAGGATTTTAAACCTATTGCGAACCTGATCGGACACAGCAATTCGGTTTTTGCCTTGAGTTATTCTCCAGATGAGCAGTTATTGATTAGTGGTGCCCGGGATGCTCATTTGAAATTTTGGAATACGGATTCCTACGGTTTAAGTGAAAATATAGTCGCGCATATGTATGCGATTAATTATCTTTCTTTTCGTGAGGATGGGGCTTATTTTGTTACCTGCTCCATGGATAAATCAATCAAGGTCTGGGATACGCAAGAGCAAAAATTATTAAAAGTCATCGACAAGGCACGAAATGCTGGGCATGGGACTTCCATCAATAAAGTCATTTGGAGTACCTACAATCAGGATGTCATTTCCGTATCGGATGACCGAACTATTTCTATTTGGAATTTAGAATTATAAAAACATGAAAATTTCACCCACCGAGATTCGTAAGAAGTCATTCGAAACCTCTTTTCGAGGATATGAAAAAAAAGAAGTGGAGCAATTTCTGGATCAATTGAGTCAGTCCTTTGATCAAGTTTGCCAGGAAAACTTGGAGTTAAAAAGTAAGCTCCAACAGGTGGAGAGTGAAGCAAAGCGCCTCAAAGACGTTGAAGATAGTTTGTTTCGGACGCTGAAGACAGCAGAAGATACTGGAGCAAGTATTATTGAAGAAGCAAATGCTGCCGCAGACCAAATCATTGAAGAAGCGAACTACAATGCAAAGCATGCCAATGAATACGCTGAAAAAATCATCAAGGAGGCCAAACAAAAAGCTGAATCAGATGCTGCAGTGATTATCGCAGCGGCCGAAACAAAAGCCAAAGAAGTAATCGTTGAGCTTCGGGAAAGTATGCAAGGTTTGGTGCGTAGTTATGAAAGCCTTGTGGAACAGCGGGAAAATTTGGTAAAAAGTCTACGCAGAATATCTCAGGATATGCTCAATCAGATTGATTTGTCAGATGCCCATTTTTCCAGAATTGATGCCAAAGCTCATGCCCGTGCAGTAGAGGAATTGAGTAGGTCTCAAACTTTTACTTTTGGGAATTTGGCGGCCCTAACCGAACAATTAGGACAATCCATATCCCAAACAGAAATCTCTGTTAAAGAAGAAGATGAAGATCCGATGGCTGAAATGGAGGTGATCGAAGAGGAATTGGAAATCGAAATACATGATTCCACACCTGATGTGGAGGCGGAAGCTCCTGAAGTCGAGCCAGATGAAGAAGAAATAGAACCACAAGCCGAGGTAAACGAAGAAACTGAGGTGAAAAATGAAGCCAAGCCAACACCTGATGAAGAGCCAGAATCTCCAGAAGAGGAAGATCCAAAAAAACAATCAGGTTCTTTCTTTGATCAATTTGACTGATGGGAAAAGTAGCACTGGAAGGGATTGAGTTTCATGCCTATCATGGAGTTTATCCAGAAGAATCTGTTCTAGGGAATCGATTTACTTTGGATTTGGAGCTTGAGACTGACTTTAAAGAGGCGATGCTTCATGATGATTTGGAGGCTACAGTAGACTATTCCAAATTATACCAAATCGTCAAGGCAAGGATGGCTATTAAGGTCAAATTGCTAGAGCATTTGGGACACTTGATCGTTCAGGATATTTTGGAGGCCTATCCCAAAACCCAGCAAATCCGACTTACCCTAAAAAAGCATCACCCTGCTTTGGGAGGCTTGGTGAATTTCTCATCTGTTCAAATTCAATATCCTGAAGATTACAGGTAAAGGTTATGTATTCCCGATCCGAAACATCCCGTATCAGAAAAAGCTTTTGGATAGCTTTTGGTCAATACATGCGCCCGGTACCGAATGCACAAGGAGGCAGAGTCAATTGGCAAAACTATAAGACCGGAGTCAAGGATATTTATTTCCGGATGCATGCGGAGCGTGGCTATGCTTCAGTGAGTATTGAGGTGACGCATAAGGATGAGGAATTGCAGCAGCTATTTTTTGAACAGCTGATGCAGCTTCGTAAAATTCTAGAGCAATGCACGAAGGAGGTTTGGGATTGGCAACTCCATCAAGCAAATGAATTTGGTCAGCTGATTTCAAAAGTGGAAAAAAGAATGGATGGAGTAGATGTAATGGATGAAAATGATTGGCCCTCCATCATTTCATTTTTGAAACCACGAATTATTGCTTTGGATGAATTTTGGGACTTAGTCAAGCCAGGATTTGAGGATTTTTGATGGTAAATCTTGAAGGCTTCACTTTACACTTCGGCTCAATATTTCCTTAAATGCCAAATCTATGGGGCTACTACTTTACTTTAGTGAGACTTTTTTGAGAAAGTTAGAGTTTCGGTTTTAGTTTCAGTTCCCTCCGAAATATTGAGCTGATATATCAATTGATCCCCTATTCGCTCAATGGTCATTCCATTAAACCAGACTTTTTGTTCCCCTAGCTCGATCAGTTGAAAAATAGTCCATTCTTCTTTTTCTTCCCAGCCCTCTAAGTCGGAACTAAAATGCTTCAGCTTCATAGTGATGCTTTCTCCATCCTGAATTAAATTCATGAATTCAGAGAAAACCAATTTGCCATTTTCCCAAAAACGAAAGGTACCTATCATATGGCTATCTTTTACAGGCATCCATACTTCCTCACATTCTCCTCCAAATCCTGTTCCCGACCAATAACCGACCAGCCAGTCTAAACTTTCAACTTTACCTTTTCCTGGATTCTCTCCTTCTGAGAGAATTCTAACTTGAGCGTAAGAAAAATGACTAATGCTTAAACAAAGCAGAATGCTTAAAAATACTCTCATGTTCTTTGTATTTAAAGATCAGAAGATACAAAGAATTATTGATCATGTCGTTTGGGGATATCTGGATTAACGAAAGTAAATCCTCTCGCTTCATCGCTTTCAAAAAAGTCGATTTGCATTCCCATTAAAAACATAAAGTGTTTTTTTTCGATTAAAACAGGGATGCCTCCGATTTCGAATTTCTGATCTTCCTCTTTAGGTTTGTCAAACCCTAACGCATAGGACATGCCGCCACAACCACCGCCTTTTACCCCAATTCGAAGAAAGTAATCAGTTGGAATATTTTTATTGGCCATGATGTTTTTGATTTCGGCCTCTGCTTTTTCGGTTATGGTAATTGGAATTAGCATGTACTTCGAATGATTTTGGCAGGAAATTGGTTCGAATTTGAATCAAATTTACTCAAGCAAGCGTTTTCAACGCAGAATAATTTGTGGATATTCGAAAATTCTATCTAAGAAATATGGATTACCTCGTTGATTTATTGAAAATTTTGCTTCCCGCAGGAGCTGTTCTTTATGGGATGTATTTGGTCGTCGTTTCTTTCCTTTCAAAAGAAAGAGAAAAAATGCTGGTAGACTTAAAAACCCAAAATACACAAACCATTCTACCCGTTCGTCTGCAGGCTGCTGAACGGCTTTGCCTATTGCTGGAGCGTATAACTCCCAATAATTTGGTTCGAAGGGCAAATGTCTCAGGAATGAGTGCTGCAGAGCTTCATTCCCAATTGTTGGCTGAAGTGCGGGATGAGTTTAGCCATAATTATTCTCAACAAGTTTATTTCTCAAATGAAACTTGGGAGGCTGTCAAACGTGCTGTAGAAGAAGTGACTACCATTATCAATTTGGGAAGGCAAAGTTTGGCGCCGGAACAAGATGGTGGAATGGACTTGGCAAAGGCGATTTTCTCGGTATCAATGGAACGGAAAAATGATGCGATTACGTTCGCATTGCAGCAGGTGAAGTCCGAGATTAATATTTATTTCTAATTCGATGTCCAAGCTGAAAGATAAAACCGGTCAATTAATCGAGCAGGCGCGAGCACTATTCGGAAGGCAAGTTGAGGCTTTAGCCCGACAGGAGGCGAAAGTTAAGGAGCTTCTTTCTGGGGTGAAAAACAAATTGACTGGATTAAAAGACAATCCTCGGATAAAAAAAATGATCGAACCGATTTCGGTTTTTATCCGAATGGTAAAAGCTCATTTTTCCGGGACACATAAACTTTCAGGATCTACCTTAGGCTTGATTCTTTTAGCCTTGGTTTATTTTTTGTCGCCGGTGGATATCATTCCTGACTTTTTGGGATTCTTTGGATTTGCAGATGACCTATCTGTTATTTTGGCCATTTTTGCGAAAATCAAAGATGAAGTTGCTGATTTTTTGGAGTGGGAGCGAACTCAGATTTAGGCAAGGCTGTTGAGAATCCATATCAGGGATTTTATGCTGGATCAATTGACTAAAGAAAAAACGATTACTGCCAAGACTATTGCTGAATCAATGACCTATTCGCAATATCGCGAAATGGTGAATGAGCTCTTTGCAGAAGGCAAAACGACCGGTGAAAACCAGTCTGAAGCCTATCTGGAATATACCAGAATTGCAATACAGCGAATGAATCGATGGGACAAGGTGGCAAAAGTCTCTTCGGAGATGGAAGAAAGAGTCAAAAAACTTCCCCCTCAAATTTGGTTGGTACTGACGGAGGCTTGGTGCGGTGATGCGGGACAGACGATTCCTTACATGAATAAATTGGCTGAATTGAATCCTGGAATTCAACTTCGGTTGATTCTTCGTGATGAAAACCCTGAAATTATGGATGCGCACTTGACAAATGGTGCTCGGTCCATTCCAAAATTGATTGCATTAAGTCCCGGATTAAATAAAGAGTACTTTACCTGGGGGCCTAAGCCGAACTATTTAATCGAAAAGCAAAAAGCTTTTCGAGAAAATCCTCAAGGTAAAACTTCCAAGGAATTCACTCAAGAAGTTCACCTATGGTATGCAAAGGATAAAAATCAATCCTTGCAAGAGGAATTAGGAGCCTGTTTTTCCCAAGCATTCGGAATATGAAAATTGCAGTTTTATCTGGTACTTCCGGTTTGATCGGTATGCAACTGCTGGATCAATTATTGAAGAGCACCTCCTATGATTTTGTAATCAGCGTTGGACGCAGAAAACTCGCTTTGAAACATTCCAAATTAATTCAGTTGGAAGGTGAACTTGCCAAAATACAGGAATGGAATTGGGCTGAACTAATCAATGGACAAGCTTTGGGTGGGGAATACCAGGAATTGGTTTTGAGTTTGGAATGGGGGAAAGCGGAGATATCTGGGTTTTCATCTCTAGGAACTACCATCAAAAAAGCAGGTTCAAAAGAGCGGTTTTTTGAAATTGACCATGATTTGGTCATTGCGTTTGCCTCTTGGCTGAGAAGTTTGGGTGCAAACTCCTTCCATTATGTGTCAGCGATGGGTGCAGATGCAAATTCCTCCATTTTTTACAATCAAGTCAAAGGGAAAACCGAACAAGATTTGGAGTCACTTGGATTTGAAAGACTTAAAATTTACCAACCTTCTTTATTGTTGGGTAATCGTCATGAATTCCGGTTTGGGGAGCAAGTAGCTTCGATTTTGATGCGTCCCTTAGTTTGGTTTAAATTATTCAAGAATTTCAGACCGATTTACGATTACCAAGTTGCAAAGTCCATGGTTAAGATCGATTTGGATGGTGAGAGAGCGGGATTTGAACGAATTAGCTCTGGACAAATGCAAGATCTTTCAGCAAAGTAAAAATCATGATAGCAGTCATTCAGCGCGTTTCAGAATCTTCTGTGAAAATTGATGGGAAAATCAAATCCGCTATTGGAAACGGATTAATGATTCTTCTGGGAATTGAAGATGCAGATAATCAGGAAGATATAGATTGGCTTGCTAAAAAAATTGTTAACCTTCGGATTTTTCCGGATGAAAATGAGGTGATGAACCGAAGCTTGCTCGATGTTGATGGTGATATTCTTTTAATTTCTCAATTCACTTTGCATGCGAGTACAAAAAAGGGAAACAGGCCTTCTTACATCAAAGCTGCAAAACCTCCGATTGCTATTCCATTATATGAAAAGATGATTCAGGCTTTGGAGTATGAATTGGGGAAGACCATTGGAACAGGTGAGTTTGGGGCTGATATGAAAGTCTCTCTTATCAACGATGGACCGGTTACGATTGTCATAGACAGTAAAAACAAGGTTTGATTTTTCTTCTATTTTTGAAGAGAAATGAAACCTATCCTTCTCGATATTTATCAAGCCCAAGTTTTTTTTAAAGGAAAGCAGGCCTTCCAAAATCTAAATTTCCATTGGGAGGAAGGGCAGACTTGGGCGATTGTTAGCGATTCGGGTTGGCTTCAGACAGCATTTTTGGAAACTCTTCGCGGGAATACACTGGTAAGAAACGGAAAAGTCCAAACACATTTTGCGGAAGCCTATGTGGAGGAGAAATCTTCTCTAAAGGAAGTTCATAGTTTTCGGGACTTGATGGCCTATGTGTCTCAGAAGTATGAATTTCGGAATAAATTCAACCAACAGAATTTTTATTTTCAACAACGATTCAATTCTTCAGAGTCAGAAGAAACAGCTTCAGTACAGGAATATCTAAGTGAAATCGAGCCAAAAGTGAAGGGCCCTTGGACTCTTCAAAAAGTTTTGGACTTGCTTGATTTGGAAAGACTTCGGGATGAATCCCTACTCAAACTTTCCAATGGAGAGACGAGACGTTTGGCTTTGGCGAGTGGACTAATGCGTCAACCTTCCATTTTTTTAATGGATCATCCTACGACTGGTTTGGATATTCAAAGCAGGGAAAATTTTGGAATTATTCTTCAAAGTATTCTTGATGCGGGAACCCATGTATTGCTTTCCTGTAATATTCAAGACATTCCCGAGGGTGTAACCCATATTGCTCAGTTGGATTATTCAGGTATATCTCGAGTTTGGAAAAAGGAGGATTTCCATGCATTGGAACATCACAATTTGAAAAAGTACTGGAATTGGGATTTGCTTCAGGAATTGGTTAAGCAGGATAAAAAATCCGGAAATGGGTCGATTGTAGAATTGAAGGATGTGACCATTTCTTATCAAGGGAAAAAGATATTGAATCATATCAATTGGCGGATTGGAGCTGGTGAGCGATGGCAATTAAAAGGAGCAAACGGTTCTGGGAAATCCACCCTTATTTCGCTTTTAATTGGGGAGAATCCACAAGCCTATTCTCAGGAAATCTATCTATTTGGGAGGAAAAGAGGCACTGGAGAATCTATCTGGGACGTGAAGCGACCAACAGGTTTTGTGGCCCCAGAATTAGCTCGGTTTTTTCCGGCCAACCAAACGTGTAGAAAGGTAATCCTATCAGGACTTTTTGATACGATGGGACTTTTTAAGAAAGTTTCTGTCGAACAAGAAAATCTAGCTTCGAAATGGATGCAATTATTTGAATTGGAGGAATTTGCTGATTTTCCTATTCAACGCTTGCCTTTAGAGCAGCAACGTTGGGCGCTGCTTGCTCGCGCTTTGATTAAAAAACCCCAGTTGTTGATTTTGGATGAAGCCTCCCAAGGGTTGGATGAATCACAGCGGATTCTCTATAAAGAAACGACTCAGAAAATCTGCGAATATTCTGGTATTACTTTAATTTTTGTAAGCCATTATCCGGAAGATATTCCAACTGCGGTAGATCGAGTTTTTCAACTTTGATACTGAATCAAATAGCTTTTACTAGCTTGGGATTTTCTTAAATCCTTTCCATTAAAATCTGATTTTTGGTCTTGCTTCATTTTAGGCTTTTTTATCTGAAGCAAAATGGTAACTTCAGTTCCGTTACCTAATACATCATCAATTCATCGCATCATGGGAAATCGAAGGGATTTCATCCAAAAAATGGGTCTAGGGTTATTCGCTCCCTCTTTTTTAAGCGACTTTAACCTAACAGTAGATTCTACACCTTTATCCAATCAAACTTGGGAGCAAATTCGGGAGCTATTTCCTCTTCAGAAGACTCGGATCTATTTGAATAACGGAACGTTCGGCCCATCTCCAAAATCAGTTTTAGAGGCAATCCATCAGTCATTTCAAGAAACAAATGAAACGGGAGTTTATGGAAATCCCGATTCAGGAAGAGAGCGGATTGCTGATTTTTTTGGGGTGAAGAAGTCAGAGATTTCATTGACACATAATACGACAGAAGGGATTAATATCATGGCTCAGGGACTCCCGCTTCAAGCTGGGGATGAGGTGATTGTGACAGATCATGAACATGCAGGAAGTGCGATTCCTTGGTTGAATCGAGCGCATTTAGATCAAATAGTTCTGAAGGTTTTTCAACCTGCTGATACCCAAGCCAAGAACTTAGAAATCATCAAAAGTTTGGTGACTCCAAAGACCCGAGCCATTGCCGTTCCACATATTACCTGTACGACTGGAACCGTTTTTCCAATTCGGGAAATTTCTGATTTTGCTAGAGAGAGGGGGATTTTTACAGCTATCGATGGGGCACATGGTGCAGGAACCGTAAACCTTGATCTTCATGAATTGGGGTGTGATTTCTATGCGGGTTGTTTTCACAAATGGATGCTAGGACCAAATGGA
>JABXHZ010000228.1 GCA_013373335.1 Cyclobacteriaceae bacterium
AAAGTAGAATTCGAGAAACTACCTCATTATTCTGATGGGAAATTTCACAACCTAATTCCGACAGAGATGAGTATGAACTTTACAAAAAGCCTCAAGCTTCTCCCGGAATTTTCTAAGGATGATCCTGCTCGGCAACCTGATTTTGAATTACCAATTATTCAGGTGGATTCTTTGGAACTAGTGCATCCAGATGAAAATAAATTGATATGGTTTGGTCATTCCGCATTTCTACTGCAGCTAGACGGCAAAAATATACTTTTGGATCCAATGTTTGGAGAAGTTCCTGCTCCTCACCCTTGGTTGGGAAATAAACGTTTTTTTGATGAATTACCGATTGAAATAGAGCAGCTACCATCCATTGATATGGTTTTGTTTTCTCACGATCATTATGATCACCTAGACTATGAATCAGTGATTCGATTAAAATCCAAAACCAAAATGTTTTTGGTTCCACTGGGAGTTGGAGCCCATTTAGAGGCATGGGGTGTAGAACCTGATAGAATAAACGAAATGGATTGGTGGCAAGAAAATGAAGTTAATGGTATTCAACTTGCCTTTACGCCAAGTAGGCATTTTTCAGGTAGAGGTTTAACCAATCGGTTTAGTACCCTTTGGGGCTCTTGGGTAATTATTGGAAAAAATGAACGAATTTATTTCAGTGGAGATGGCGGGTATGGTCCTCATTTTAGAGAAATAGGTCAAAAATATGGGCCTTTCGACCTGGCCTTACTGGAATGCGGACAATACAATGAAAATTGGAAAGATATTCACATGATGCCTGAAGAAACGGCTCAAGCAGGTTTGGATGTTCATGCAAAACAAGTGATGCCTATCCATTGGGGAGCATTTCGGTTGGCCATGCATAGCTGGACGGATCCGGTAGATCGACTTTTAATCAAAGCCGAAGATTTGGGACTGCCTGTTCAAACTCCTTTAATCGGGGAATCCTTTAATCTTAAGGGAGAAAAAGTTTTCGATCAAAAATGGTGGATTAATACCCAGCAGTAATTTTTCAAGTTGTCAGAGACTCTATTTTTCAAAGATTTCCTGGAATTTAAGAATCAAATGAAGCAAAATTGAGATTAGCAGATGCCTAATTTTTGATCATTTTTCATAATTTGAACACTCAATCAAATAAATAAAAAACCTACATAACCTATGTCTAAAAAAATCAATGCTGCGATAGTGGGAACTGGATTTATTGGCCCGGCCCATTTGGAAGCACTCCGAAGAATTCCAAACATTGAAGTAGTTGGTCTAGTCGAAGTCACTCAGGAACTGGCTGATGAAAAGGCTAAACTTCTTGGAATTCCGAAGGCCTATACCTTTGAAGAAATGCTGAAGGACTCCGAAGTGGATGTAGTGCATATTTGTACTCCAAACTTTTTGCATTACCCACAAACAAAAGCAGCACTGGAAGCAGGAAAACATGTAATCTGTGAAAAGCCTCTAGCTGTCAAAATCGAAGAGGCAGAAGAGCTTGTTGCTATTGCCAAAGAAAAAGGATTAGTAAATGCGGTTCATTTCAACCTGCGATACTATCCTATGATTCGCCAAATTAAAACCATGCGGGAAAAAGGTGAATTAGGCGATGTTTACAATGTAATGGGTTCGTATTTGCAGGATTGGTTGTTTTTGAAAACGGATTACAATTGGCGTTTAGAGCCGGACAAATCCGGAGATTCAAGAGCAATAGCAGATATTGGTTCGCATCTTTTGGATATCATTGAATATGTGACTGGATTGAAGATTACCGAAGTTATGGCGGATTTTTCAACAGTCCATAAAACTCGCTTGAAGCCTTTGAAGGCCATAGAGACCTATTCTGGTAAAATGTTAACCATGGATGACTACGAGGAAGTACCAATCAATACCGAAGATCATGCAACGGTGCTCCTTCGTTTTGATAATGGTTCCAAAGGATCAATCACGGTATCTCAGGTAAATGCTGGTCGAAAAAATCGATTAAATATTGAAATAGCAGGTTCTAAATCCAATTTTGAATTCAATTCAGAAAGACCAAATGAATTGTGGATTGGAAAGCGTGAAACAGCAAATGCTCACCTGATGAAGGATCCTTCTCTTTTCTATTCAGAAGCTTCTGCTCTTATTAGCTTCCCGGGTGGTCATAATGAAGGTTTTCCAGATACCTCCAAGCAGATGTTTAAAGAAGTCTATGCAGCCGTTAAAGAAGGTAAGCAGCCTGAAAAACCAAGCTTTCCAACATTTGCGGATGGACTACGCGAGCTAATAATCGGTGAGCGAATTATAGAAAGTAATAAAAAGCAAGCCTGGGTAAAGGTATAAGAATCTAAAAGCGGGAAGTGAATAAATTTCACTTCTCGCCTAACCTTTTGATTCTGAAATCAGTTTTTACCAATATTAATTCTTGTTCCCTTTAATCTTCCAATTTAAAATCATGATGAAATTTAAAAATCTTTTATTTGCTGCAATCGCTTTTGGAGCATTCGTGTTTTCTTCTGTAGCCCAAGAAAAACCTAGCCCAGCTCGTAATGCAGAAGGTACTGTTGGAGATGCAAAAATCACTATTAGCTATTCCTCCCCTGCTGTTAAAGGCCGGATGATTTGGGGAGATTTGGTACCACTTGGCCAAGTATGGAGAGCAGGTGCCAATGAAGCTACCACTTTCACCACAGACAAAGATATTATGGTTCAAGGCCAAAAATTACCTGCCGGAACCTACAGCTTCTTTATTATTCCTGGAGAATATGAATCGACATTTATCTTTAATAAGGTGGCTAAGCAATGGGGCGCATTCAATTACGATTCGGCAGAAGATGTGCTTCGTGTGAATGTCCCATCTGAACAAACGTCCACCCTGGAAGAACGATTGGTTTATGAAGTAAAACCGGATCGATTTGAAATTCGCTGGGAATATGGAAAAGCGGCAGCTAAAATAGAATCTGCGCAATAAACATTGATCATACCACTGAAAGCCATCGGGAAATCCTGATGGCTTTTTTTATTTTTGTTTCCCAATGACCATGTTTGATCCGAAGTCCTTCGATCTGCCCGTAGCTGAAATTATACCTGCGGTTAAAGAATCATTACAAAATTCGAACTCTTTGATTGTTCAGGCTCCTCCCGGGGCTGGAAAGAGTACGCTATTGCCTTTGACTTTATTGGAAGAAAGTTGGTTGCAAGGAAAAAAAATCATTCTTCTTGAACCTCGCCGACTAGCGACCAAAAGTATTGCTCTTCGAATGGCGGATATGCTTGGTGAGAACTTGGGGGAAACTATTGGATATCGTATCCGCTTTGAATCAGCCATTTCAGATCAAACTCGACTTGAGGTAATTACAGAGGGTATTCTTACTCGAATGCTTCATCAGGATAATGCATTGGAAGAGGTTGGACTTGTGATTTTTGATGAGTTTCATGAGCGGAATCTATTTTCTGAAGTTGCCTTGGCGCTTTGTAGAGAAGTTCAGGAAATCCTTCGCCCTGACCTGAGAATTCTTATCATGTCAGCAACAATTGATACTCCTCAGTTAGCGGAAATTTTGGGAGCAAAAGTGATTCAAAGTCAAGGAAAACAATATCCGGTTACCATTCAGTACCTACAAGAAATTGATGAATTTGCAATTGGTGAGGATACTGCTCGGCAAGTAATTCCGCTCACCAAAAAACATGAAGGTGATTTTTTAGTCTTTCTCCCTGGTCAAAATGATATAAAAAAAGCGGGTGAAATTCTGAAGCGGGCCTTACCGGAAGATGTTATCGTCCCCCTTTATGGTCAACTTTCTTCTTCAGAACAGCAGCGTGCTATTCTCCCTCACCAATCTGGAAAACGGAAAATTGTCCTTTCTACAGATATTGCGGAAACCTCTCTGACAATTGAAGGAGTACGGGTGGTGGTAGACTCTGGCTATGCCAAATCAAGCCGTTTTGACCCTAGGACTGGATTATCTCGCTTGGTTTTGCATCGAATAAGCAAAGATTCTGCGGATCAGCGGAGCGGTCGGGCTGGTCGATTGACTTCAGGTCATTCATATCGAATTTGGACAAAAGGTATTCAATCCCAATTACCAGATTTCAGGACACCGGAGATTTTGGAAGCTGACTTAACCTCCTTGGTCTTGGATATGAAGGTTTGGGGAAAAGACAATATTCAGGACATGGTCTGGCTGACTCCTCCTCCGATGGGTACCTTAGCTCTTTCTGAAAAATCATTGGAAGATCTTGGTGCTTTGGATAATGGGAAATTAACAGACCATGGCAAGGAAATTCATCAATTACCTGTACATCCAAGAATTGCTCACATGTTGCTATTTGCCAAAAAAGAGGGTCAATTGGCTTTGGGAACTGACATGGCTGCCCTTTTAGAAGAACGTGACCCCTTACCTTCTGACATAGGAGTTGATTTAAATCTTCGGATCGAGGCCCTTCGAAAATTTAGAGATCGAGGAGTAATTATCTCAAGAATTAAAAAAGTAGAGAAGGTTGCTGCTCAATACCGAAAGATGTTTGGAATACAAGCTGAAAATCAAGCAGTAGATCCTTGGTTAACAGGATTGTTATTAGCCTTTGCCTACCCCGAGCGCATCGCGGCAGCCCGACCGGGAAACAACGCACAATTTCAACTTTCCAACGGGAAAATAGCGCAAATCAGTCATAAGGATGATTTAGCGCATGAATCGTGGTTGGCTGTCGCCCATGTAGATGCTAGGGAAGGAATGGGAAAAATTTGGCTTGCAGCTCCGCTTAATCCAAAAGATTTGGTTCCTCTACTCCAAAACAAAGAGGTTTTGACATGGGATCGAAAAAAAGGTGGTTTGATCGCTCATTCAGAAATCAGAATTGGGGCAATACTTTTAGGGACAAGGCCTTTAAATCCTATTCCGAAAGAAATGGCGAAAAAAGCGATTTTAAATGCAATTGAAAATGAGGGTGAATTTTTATTGGACTGGAATGAAGAAGTCCAGCAATTGATAAATCGAGTTCAATCCCTTAAAAAATGGAACCCCTCTCAAAACTGGCCGGATTGGTCCATTAAAAAATTATGTAGCCAAGCAAGCGACTGGTTAGATCCTTATCTAGAATCTATTTCAAAAAATGAAGACCTTAAAAAATTAAATCTGGTTCAAATCCTGACACATAGTTTAGATTTTGAGCAGCAAAAAATGTTGACAGACCTTACCCCGGATCGAATTGAAGTTCCATCGGGTAGTAAAATCAAAGTTAACTATAGGCCAGATGGTGAAGTCCCCATTCTGTCGGTAAGGCTTCAGGAACTTTTTGGAATGACTGAAACGCCACGAATTAATCAAGGTAGAATACCTTTAATCATTGAAATGCTTTCTCCTGGGTTCAAACCTGTTCAAGTCACTCAAGATTTAAAAAGCTTTTGGACTACTGGCTATTTTGAAGTTAAAAAGGAATTAAAAAGACGCTATCCAAAACATTATTGGCCGGATAATCCATTGGAGTCCGAAGCAGTTCGTGGAGTACGAAAAAAGAAAAATTAATCCGTAAGGTTATCTAAATAATTGAGAAGTTGTAAAAAGGAGGCAATGGTAAATGGAGTCATTCCTTGTTTTTGAATTTCCTCTAGATAAATTTTTCGCAAAACAGGATAATCTTCAGGGTTATACAATTTCGCAAGGGTTACTCCTCGGAAAGCATAATACACAAAGTTTTGCGTGCTAAAT
>JABXHZ010000330.1 GCA_013373335.1 Cyclobacteriaceae bacterium
ACCGAAACTTGATAACCCAGCACTTTGGCATTTTCTAATGACTCAGCTTTGGTTTTTCCACGGGAGAAAAATTCTTTTTCCAAAGTCACTAAAGAGTCAGCAGCTCCCTCAATTTTTAAGCTTACCTCATTAAAATCCGGATCCTCAGCTTGCGTGTCCAAAGTTAACAGCATGGTTCCTTCGCTTACTGGAATAGTCTCTGAAATTCTATGCCAGTTTTCTTCTTTAAACTGGGACGCAATTCTTGGGATTTGGAAGAGGGTAATTCCTAAGAACAATAGCCAGATTACGAATGCCACTAAGCCAAATCGATTTCCCAAAAGATTCTTTTTGATCAATACACTAAAGCCTAAAAGCATGAAGATAATCCCGGGTATGATCAATAGGAAAGAGGAACTGATCGCCAACCAATCCGGAACGATTCCTGTAAAGAGCTGAATAGGAACGCCATTCGTTTCAAATAGGTAATCGTTTGGATTAAGATACTCGAAGAAAAATGCCAAGGAAATTATTGGAGTTACCGTTAGCGTTAGGCCGATAAACAGAACAATGATTCCAAACACAATTCGGAAAATGGCCAAAATGAAGGTTCCTAAAGGCCCAAGAGCTTTACCTATTGCTTCTATCACTTGACCCAATACCCTAAACGGAGTCATTACGATTTTCTTAAGCGTAGATTCCGGTTGAGGAGGAATTGGATTCATGTTTTCCTTCAAGGTAGAATCGATATTGTCCAGAGTGATTTCTCCACCTTTCATTTTGATCCGCTCTGTGATAGACATAGCTACAGGCGTGATAATCCAAAGGATCAGGTAAATCAAAACTCCTGAACCTCCAGCAATGGTAAGGAAAACAAAGGCTAAACGAATCCAAAGCACTTCTATTCCAAAATAAGCTGCTAAGCCACTGGCAACCCCGCCAAGGGCTTTGTCATCAGGATTTCTATAGAGTTTTTTGATGTTTTTGTCTTCCTCATAATCGTAGCTTACAGGTAGAATGATCCACATGACGATATAGGCTACTACTGCGAATAGTCCGAAAGATAATTTTAGTCGGAAATCGTCAAACATGAAGAAGCCCGGTCCACTCCATGAGCCGTTAATGTTTCCGCTAAATAATAGAAGCAAGGCAATCAAACGAACCCAAAGCGGGTCAATTCTGAAATAATTCGCGATACCTGCGCAAACCCCTCCCAAAATCTTTTTGGGCTCGGATCGCATTAATTTTTTATAGCCCTTTTTGTCGGCATTAGGTGGGGTTACATACTTGTAGAAATCATCGGAAGAGTTTGTCTCCTGATCCTGATCTTTTTCCGTTTCGGTGTCCTCTACAGAAACAAAATCAGCAATAGTCCCCATTTTTTTGATGAGGTTATCTACATTTTCTGCAGTTATGACCTGCTTGTTGTTTTTCAGATTACTCAGGAAAATCTCAGCAATTCGATTTTCGATATCGGAGATGATTTCCTGGTTGTCAGGATAAGAAGAGAAATGCTTATTGATCGCGTCAAGATATTTGCGCAAGGTATCATAGCCATCCTCTTCGATGTGGAATAAGATTCCGCTGATGTTGATACTTATTGTCTTTTTCATGGTTTTGTCAATTTTTTCGTCTGCTTCCGGATACTAGTTCCGATTTCATTTTTTTTGGGTGATCGATTGGGTGGAATTCATTAGGGAGTTCCACGTATCCTGAAGAGTCTCTAGAAACTCTTTTCCCTGATCAGTGATTGAATAATACTTTCTCGGTGGACCGGATTCGGATTCCACCCATCGGTATTGGACCAGATCAGAGGACTTAAGACGATTAAGAAGGGGATAGAGCGTGCCTTCTACCACGATTATCTGGGCTTGAGTTAGTTCCTCAATCAAATCTGAGGTGTAGACTTCGCCTCTTGATATGATGTGAAGGACACAAAGCTCCAAAAGCCCTTTTCTCATTTGAATTTGTGTGTTGGCAATATTCATAAGGTTGGTTTTTTTAGCGGGAAAGAAATTTCCTCACTCTTTATGGATGAAAAATGATACCAATCTTTTCCAAGCTACCTTGTATTACCTAATTCCAGGTAAGGAGGCCAGAAATATTGACATCGAATTCTATAAAAAGTGCCTATTTGATCAAATTAGAGTCATTTTTTCTGGAGACACATTTTTTGAAATTTTTTTAAGGTGATTTCCTTACCTTCGGATTAGGCCTAAAAATTGTTAATTTACGTACAGAAAACTGTCCGATTGTGTACACAAATCGATCAAGTTTTTCGAGAAATTAGAATCCTGTAATTGGTCTAAAAAGATTTTGGTTATTTTGGAATTGTGATTAAGAATCAAGGATCTTTTCTAAGGCTTTTCGGCTTATCGCTATTTTTATTTTGCCACTTGTCTGAAGCAGTTGGCCAAGACTTGACACCCAAATATTCCAATGAATTTTTGAATATCGGCGTTGGTGCAAGGGCATTGGGAATGGGGGGAGCTCAGGTTTCAGCCGTTAGGGATGTGACCGCCTCATATTGGAATCCTGCAGGCTTGTTTGGCATCACTCATCAATATGAAGCAACTCTCATGCATGCGGAATATTTTGCCGGGATTGCTCAGTTTGATTACATAGCCTTCACTACTCCGCTAAAAGACCAAAGTCAAATAGCGGTGTCATTGATACGTTTTGGGGTAGATGATATTCCCGATACCCGCTTTTTGTATGATGCGAATGGAGCGTTGAATTACAACAATATCCAGTTTTTCAATGCAGCAGATTATGCGCTTTTATTAACCTATGCACGGGCAATTTCTGATAAAATTAAAGTTGGGGCAAATGCCAAGGTAATTCATCGAAATGTAGGAAAGTTTGCTTCTGCTTGGGGTTTTGGGCTTGATGTAGGGGGGATGTATGTCCTCAAAAAACTCACAGTTGGATTAATGCTGCGGGATATTACAACGACTTTCAATGCTTGGGCTCACAATGCTGAATTGGTGCGGGATGTTTACACCTCGACCAATAATGAAATTCCTCTCAATTCAGTAGAATTGACCTTACCGCGCGCGATTAGTAGTCTCAATTATTTCTGGAATATTGGAGAGCGCTTTTCCATGAATACCGCTCTGGATTTGGAAATGACCTTTGATGGAAATAGAAATACGGTGATTTCGACATCATTGATGAGTATTGATCCTCGCTTGGGTTTGGAGTTAGGCTTTAAGAAATCGGTATTTATACGGGCTGGCTTAAGTAATCTTCAGTATATCAAAGATTTTCAGGGAGATCGCAGTCTGAATTTTATGCCCAGTACTGGATTGGGATTTATCATAAATGAGCGAATCCAGATCGATTATGCATTATCGGATATAGGGAATGTCTCAGATACTCCCTATTCACATATATTTAGTGTAAAGGTTTCATTTGAAAAGCTAAAGGAGGAAGATAGAAAGTTTAAGGGATGGGAGTATTAAGACCGGCATTTACGTTTGTTTTGCTGCTCATGTGGGCATGGCCTCTTGCTGCTCAGGAAGGGGAATGGTACTCCTTTGGTCAGGATTATTATAAAATCAAAACTGGAAGCGACGGGATTTACCGAATCCGGCCTGAGGCTTTGGAAGCAGCAGGGATCAATCTGAATTCTCTGGATCCACGAAACTTAAGCATGTACCATCGGGGAAGAGAAGTGGCAATCCATGTGGAAGGAGAAGGAGATGGACGATTGGATGAAGGAGATTTTATTGAGTTTTTCGGGTTGAGGAATGATGCTACCTTGGATTCCATCCTTTATCGAGATTTAGTACCTGTAAACCCCTATTACAATACGCATTCTGATAGTACTGCTTTTTTCCTTACAATCCATTCCGATCGGCAAGGAAAACGGATGTCATCCCGGTTGGCACCGCCTGCTGATTTAAGCCAACTACCGAATTATCAGAGTTCCCAAATGCAGATTTTTGGAGAGCAATTTTCTTTGGG
>JABXHZ010000025.1 GCA_013373335.1 Cyclobacteriaceae bacterium
ATTGCCAATACTGAAGGTTGGTTTATAGACGACGATCTAGTGCATCCTTTCCTAAAGGAACTTGGATGGGAAATAAAAAATATCCCTTGGAATCAGGAAACTAACTGGAATGATTTTGATTTGGTGGTTATTCGAAGCCCATGGGATTATCAGCAACATTTGGATGAATTCGTGAAGGTTTTAGAAAAAATTGATCAATCTAAAGCCACCCTACTGAATCACTTGGATATTGTGAAATGGAATATCCATAAAAACTATCTCTTTGAACTTCAGGAAAAGGGAGTTGAATTAGTCCCAACAATCCGTTTCCAAAACTTGAATTCTTCTCAAATTGAAGATGCATTCAAGAATTTCAATACGGAAGAAATAGTAGTTAAACCTCTTGTTGGAGCCAATGCAGACGACACATTTTGGCTCAAAAAATCAAAGCCGGACGATTGGAAAAAAGCTTTAGCTATCTTCCAGACGAAAGAAGGCATGATCCAACCCTTTATGCAATCCGTGGTAGATGAAGGCGAGTTTTCCCTAATGTATTTTCAAGGTCATCTTAGTCACACGATTTTAAAAACAGTTGGATCAGGAGATTTCCGAGTTCAAGAAGAACATGGAGGTGGTGTAATCGCTATCCAAAGCCCCGAAGCTTGTATTCTTGCGGCTGGCGAAAAAGCCATGAAATCTCTTCCGGAAATACCCTTTTATGCTCGGGTTGATTTGGTTAGGACTCCTCAAAACACCATGGCCTTAATGGAATTGGAGCTCATAGAGCCTTGTCTTTATTTCAGGTTTGACATGCATTCTCCAGAGCGATTTGCTAATTATTTAGATGAATTTGGGAAAGGCTTTTAATTGAAACCAAAGTTCCTCCAAGTTTCATTCCCTACCATTATTTATAAATCCCAATAATCAAATCATCCTAAAACTGAACTAAAATGAAGTACAAAGTGCATCGACTTGAAGTCAACCGTAATGACATGCAGGAAAAGCTTGAATGGTTTTTAAATAGACTTGATGGCGAAATCGTGTCAGTCTTACCTAATGTCCGTCCTACTTTCCAATTCATGGGAGCAACTGCAAAAGTTGACTATTTATTGATTGTTGAAAAGATCGGCTAATTAAATCTACCCAAGAAGCCTTAAGGTTTGGGTATTTATTTTTTCGAAAAGATGGTATAAAAAAGTGGTTTCCGGATACCGAAAACCACTCAACTCGCACTTGTATAAAACAGACGCTTTATTTTCTTTTTTGAGTTGCTAACCACTCCATGATGGTGACTGGTTTTCCTTCCCACATTACAGGTGATCCACCAAAATCAGTTCGGGCCGTATTCGCATGAGAATAAATCCAAGACCAATGGCCTGGATAATGATAATCCTCACCGCCATAAAATCCTGTAATGTCTGTTACATGTTCATAATAACTCAAAAAGATATTTTTTGCTCCAGCTTCTTTCAAGCGATGATACAAAGGCACAACTGTCACATCAGGCTTAGTGGTATTATCATCGGCAGAATGCACAAACCAAATAGGCATATCCTTGATAGATTTCACTTGCTCATCAGAAATAAATTCATTGCTGTAAGCTAAAGCACTGATATATCCTGCAGCAAAATATTTGGGATGCTCTAAGATTAGTTTTAAAGACATATAACCCCCATTAGAACAGCCACCCACATAAACTCTCTTGGGATCTATATCCGGATTACTTTTTACATAATCATCAATTAGCGCAAAAAGAGCTTCATGATAGACATCTTCCCGATCACCTCGAGTGTAGGTTCCGTCTTCTGACTGCATCCAAAAGGTTGGCGATTGAGGAACCAATACATGCGCACCTCCAAAAAGAACCTGTATATCATTAGATGCATAATTTGCAGCTCGATTACCAAGAAGAGCTATGGTAGGATCATTTCCTCCTTCTCCTCCACCATGTAACCAAATAATCAAAGGAGATTTTTCGGATTTAATTTCAGGAGAAAAAGAGGCATAGGATAAAGTCATTTTATCCTGGTAATTAAATGTAGGGTCTAAATCAAAATCATCTACAATAGGCATTATTCGGCCAGTTTCCTGATCCCAGACCTGTCTATTTTTGATATTTACAACCGTCACTTGATAGTCAATCCAAACATTGGAAGCTCGGTTTCCTACACGCATGTATTGAATAGGAGAACCCAGCGGTTGGATAGGACTGACTTCCAAAACCAGGGTAACAAAAGCTCCCTCTTGTTGACGATTTCCGTTTTCATCAGAAGAATAAGAATACACAATTGATCTTTTTCCTGAACGCTGATTTTCCGGAATTTCACCTTCGCTTGAACTTCGGCTAACATATACCTCAAAGTCGGAAGGTCTAGCATCAGAAGGGGCATTGGATAATATGACCTTCTGAACGGCAGGTCCCCAATCAAAACCTCCAATAACAAGCTTATAGGAATCGGCCGCATAGGCTTTTGAGTTACCCTGTCCAAACATGAAGGCAGAAAGGAAAACCCACACAAGAAATAGGAATTTATTTTTCATAGGTCTGATTGAATTTGAGTATTTAGAAATGAAGTATACAAAATATACGCTTGAATTTCAGGGAAATTATGCAAGCGGCGATTTGCCTTTCCCTTTCAAAAATTAGACTCCAAAGAACTATTTTATCTCCCCCTTTTTCAATTGCCGGACTGCATAATCAACTGCTCTAGCGGTCAATGCCATATAGGTAATGGAAGGATTTTGAGTACCGGTAGAAGTCATACAAGCTCCATCGGTAACAAAAACATTGGGTGCCAAATGCATCTGATTAAAACCATTCAAAAGAGATGTTTTAGGATCTCTCCCCATGCGCACACCGCCCATTTCATGAATATCTAAACCCGGAGCCTGCTTGGAATCGGACTTTCGAATATTCACACAACCTGCAACAGTCAACATCTCTTCTCCTTGCTCCCAAAAATCCTGTAAGATTTTCTCATCATTATCATCATAAGCTACATCGATCTTTAATAAAGGGATTCCCCATTCATCTTTTTGATCTGAACTCAGTGATACTTGATTAGTCTCTTTAGGCATGGTTTCTCCTTGCATCATCATAAAAACAGACCAAGGACCTGGACGTGTATTAGCTTCCTTGAATTCCGCCCCAAAACCACCGGGATTCGCATGTCCAAAACCAGCCCTTCCTGCAGAATAAAAAGTCATATAGCCACGCAAAAAGTCCATTTCCTGTTTCTTCACATTTCGGAAATTAGGCATCATGATAGCAGTTGGCCTTCTGCCGAAATAATATTTATCCTCGAATCCCTCATAATTAGCGGATAATGTTCCTCGGTAATTATGAAAGGCGATAAACTTCCCAAGAACATCAGAGTCATTACCAAGCCCATTGGGAAAACGCCGGGAAGTACTATTCAGCAAAATCAAATTTGTGTTTAAAGCCGAGGCATTGAGAAAAATAACTTTAGCAAAAAACTCCTTTTCTTCCTTACTTATTCGATCAATTACCCGGACTCCGGTAACCTTTGACTTTTCTTCATCCCAAATCAAAGAATGAACCACCGAATCAGGACGGACGGTCAGATTTCCTGTTTTTGCAGCAAAAGGTAAAGTCGATGAATTACTACTGAAATAACCCCCAAAAGGACATCCTCGATAACATTGATTTCGAGCCATGCATTGTCCTCTACCTTGAGCAAGGTGTTGTTCTTTTGGCTCAGTCAAATGGGCGCATCTACCAATAATGAATTTTCTGTCCCGATAGTGGGAATTAACCCGATCCCGAATCTCACTTTCCACACAATTCATCTCCCAAGCCTTTAAAAATTCCCCATCCGGTAAGGTATCCAATCCTTCATAACTTCCCGAAATCCCCACAAAACGCTCAACATGACTATACCAAGGGGCAATATCCTCATATCGGATCGGCCAATCCACCGCGAAACCATCCCTGCCTGGCCCCTCAAAATCATATTTACTCCATCTTTGCGTTTGGCGAGCCCAAATCAGAGACTTTCCTCCAACTTGATATCCTCTGATCCAATCAAATGGCTTTTCCTGCACATACGGATGCTCAATATCCTTAACGAAAAAATACTCCGTGTCCTCTTTATAAGCATAACATCGATTTACTACAGGGTTATTCAACTTATCTTCTCGTGGAATCTGATTGTGATGGGGCATCTCCCATGGAGAAGAAGTCATCGTAGGATAATCCTTCAAATGTTGTACATCCCTTCCCCTCTCTAAAACCAGGGTTTTTAATCCTTTCTCACAAAGTTCCTTTGCCGCCCAGCC
>JABXHZ010000011.1 GCA_013373335.1 Cyclobacteriaceae bacterium
GGTATCAATAATTTGAGCGCCAATATTAGTGCCTGATTCATCTGGAATATCAACAAATCCATGTTTCAAGGCGTAATCATGAATTTTTTTCGCAGGATTACCTTTTTCTCCCATAGCGATGGAGGAGGCCACCTTTTCTATGTCTTCAAAGGTTTTTAAGTTTTGGACTTGAGGAGCATAAATGGTATTTAAAACCGAATGAAGGTTTGCAGAGATAATATGAATTGGACGTTCCAAAAGATTTAAATCGTCCAGACTTCGCTTAATCTTCTTAGCCCATCGTTCACCATAAACATGGTGCCCTATTCGTTCTCTTAAAGTTGCTGAAAAAGAAATTTCCCGGTCCTTATCTTCCCGGATTTCCTCCATGGAAAGTTTTCCCAGATTGTAAATAATTGAATACAGACTGTTTGAATTACTGCTTTTCTCAAATTTCTCAACAGCTCGGACTGTTTCTTCATAGGTTCGTCCGATCAAATGACTCAGATAAGCAGATGCGGCTTCTTTATCAAATTTTTTCCCCGCCTGTTCTTTTTCAACAATTTCCTCCAGCATTCTCCAGTTTATGGAAATATTCCCCTTTGGGTCAGTACTGTTATTATAGATTTTATTACTCTCGATATACAGGAAGGTCAGGTGAGTCAAAATATCATAAATATCCGATCTACCTCGGGTCATTTCCACATACATCACGTGCTCATCCAATCGATAACAATTTCTTCTTCGCTTGGGAGGAACAATGGCCTGTAAATGAGAAGTCTCATATCCTTCTCGACTAATCAAGCGAACATATCGGCATTGTTCGATCCCTTTGGGAAGACGCTCCATCACATATAGCAACCCATCCAATTCAACTTTTTCAGGATCATTGATAGTCCCATAAATTTCAGGACTTAAAATCCGCAAAGCATTCACTAAGCTCTCACCTGAAACACCCATGGGCTTATAAGTCCCTCTAGTAAAGAGGTGACGCATGGTAATATAAAGCCTCTCAATAGCTGCTCGGGATTCTTGTGCTCTGTTTCGCTGCATATAAATTAAAATTTAAGATAAGCCAACCTCAAAATAGAGGATTGTAAAATTGGGAGGCGAAATTTTTGTTTTCAGGTTATTTTTGCAATAAATCAGAAAAATATTTTTCCAATTTATCCACTTTGGGCTTGATTACAAATTGGCAATAAGGCTGAAATCCATTTTCATTGAAGTAGTTTCGATGCATGGCTTCAGCAGGATAAAAATTGCTAAATGGGGTTATTTCTGTAACAATCGGTTTATTGAAAACCTGCTGTTGGTTCATTTCATCTTTCAATCGTTGCGCCAAAGCACCTTGGTCAGGATTATGGAAAAAAATGGCTGAACGGTATTGAGGACCTACATCTGCCCCTTGTCGATTTAAAGTAGTAGGATCGTGTGTCGCCCAAAAAACCTGTAAAATCGTCTCTAGTTTAATTTTCTCAGGCTTAAAAAATACCTGCACTACTTCTGCATGCCCGGTAGTTGCCGAGCAGACTTCTCTGTAAGTTGGATTTTCTACAAATCCACCAGCATACCCCGAGATTACTTTTGTAACTCCTTCTAACCGCTGAAATACCGCTTCAGTACACCAAAAGCAACCCGCACCTAAAGTAATGACTGATTCACCGCTTGGTATTTCTACGAGGGTCTGAGGAAGTGAAGGATTTTCTTGCATTATTTTTCAACTTAGAGCTTCAAACCAGATTATTTTCTTTTTGGTTTCCAAATCCGAATAGGTCCTATTGGTTCAGCTTGAGGATCAACCGGTTCATTTTTCTGCGTTACCAAAATTTCTCCATTTCTATACATTTCCATGACCTTTTCCCGAATCTCTGGAAGAAAATGTCGCCAGGATTCTGGATACATGCGTCTGATAACTTCAGAGGGACAAAACGAACTTTTCGGTCTTTGTCGGCAAAATTCTAAAATCGCTATTCGTAGAATGTCCATTACGAAGAAATACGAATTAAGGCTTTAAATTTTATGATTGACAAACCATCACAAAAGCCGGAGGAAGATTCTTAAGGGTAAATGAAACGGAAACTTTGTTAAAGTATTTTTGGAAAAGACTTTTTAGAAGATAAGAATAGCAGATTTGAATGAATGCTCCATTTCTAACCAAGGAAGAACTTGCTTGTTTTAAAATAGAATCCACCACATCTTTTGGGATCAAGGAAAAAGGCAAAGAGGAGAATATGAAGTCAGCTTTTCTTCCTTTTAGATAAGAAGTAAATTCATCTGCGGAAGCATTGATGATATGGACATTTTTTTGAGGGAATTGCTTTTCCATTTCTTCACAAAAAGAAGCATTGATTTCAAAAACCAATAACTCTGCAGAAGGGTCCATTGCATCCACTATTCCCTGTGTAATGCTTCCATCTCCACCTCCCATTTCCACAATCAATTTAGCTCCTTCTAAATCGGCCTGAGAAATCATTTTTTTGACAAGGGCTTTGGAGCTAAAAGTCAAGGCTCCTGTTGTACTCAAATTGCTGTAAAGCTCAAGAAGAAGGTTTGGTTTAGTCATTATTCTAAAATTCAATCCTTGAAGATAGTCGATTTTAGGCTATATTTTCGATCTAATTAGCCAAACTACCCCAATCACCATGGCTCAAAAGGCTTCTATTCAATCAAAACTTCCTGAAAAGATCCGGGTCATTCTAAGAAATTTTTGGGGAATGACCTTGATTTTCATAGGATTGTCCATTTTACTGAGAGGAATTGAATTGGTATTAGTTTTCTCTAATCATGTTTTGTCAATCAGAATTCAAGATATCTTGGTTGCTGTACTCATTCAGGATTTTACCTGGATCATTTACCTTCTTGGACTTATTATGATCGTCTACATGATAGTCGCATTTATTTCCATTTCATTTGGGAGATGGCTGCTTCAGACGCTTTACTCACTTTTACTTTTTATTCAATTGGCATTGGTTTTTTATTTTTTCAAAACTCTGCTTCCTCTTGGAAAAGATCTTTTTGCCTATAGCTTAGAAGACCTTATGCTGACAATTCAGGCCTCAGGTCAATTAAATGCGATTAGCATTGGAGGTCTTTTGGTTATACTTATCCTACTATATGCTCTTTTCCATTTTAGTTCTAGATTTTTAAACCTTTCATTGAAATCCTATCTAGCAATAAGTTTGACCTATTTGGTTCTATTAATAGTTTATACCTTTCTTCCTCGGATTCATAATGAACATGCAAGTGAAGTAGAAGCCAATATTGCACTCAATAAATCCCGCTATTTAACAGAGGAATCATTTGATTACTACATGTATGGAGGAGAATATTACTTTGACTTCTACCTAAGATCAGGAACAGATGATTTGATAGTAGAGAAGGAATTTTTGGATGACACCTATCCTTTTGCCCATAGAGCCGCATATCCAGATGTCCTCAGCCCTTTTTTTGATTCTTTGACCCAGGCTCCAAATCTAGTCTTCATCTTTTTGGAAAGTTTTGGAAAAGCATATTCCGGGAAAAACGCATACCTGGGAAGTTTTACTCCATTTTTAGATTCACTAGAACAGCATAGTTTAGTTTGGCTAAATGCCTTATCTTCAACTGGAAGAACCTTTGGACTACAGCCTGGTGTTTTTGGGGGATTACCTTTTGGCGAAAAGGGATTTTTGGAGCTG
This sequence comes from Cyclobacteriaceae bacterium, assembly GCA_013373335.1. GTDB lineage: Bacteria > Bacteroidota > Bacteroidia > Cytophagales > Cyclobacteriaceae > Algoriphagus. The sequence continues at coordinate 3,657 of JABXHZ010000011.1, forward strand.
TTTCCAGAATACCCCTATCATAATACCCTGTTAAGCATACTTCACGACAACAACTATGAAATCCGATATTTTATTGGAGCAGATCAGAATTTTGACAATGTAGGGCCCTTTATTAATTATCAGGAACCGATTCAATTTATCGATGAAAAAGAATTTGATCCAAAATACCCCAAATCGCCTTCTACTGGAAGTTTTTCCTGGGGCTATGCGGATAAGGAATTATTTGAAAATGGCTTAGAAAAATTACCTTTTGCATTCGATAAACCACAAATTTTGGTTTTTCAAACTCAAACTTCTCATGATCCTTATTTGGTCCCTCAACGAGAATTTTACACTGAAAAATTCGAAAATCATCTTGACGAATACCTAAATCTATCCGAAAACCAAAAAGAAAATTACCGGGCATACCAAGATATCTATATGACTATCTTATATGCTGATGATGCTGTACGTGATTTCATCCAAGCCTATAAAAGAAGGCCTGAATATGAAAACAGCATATTTATCATTACAGGGGACCATCGTCTACCTGAAATCCCCATGTCGTCCCGTATTGATAGATATCACGTTCCGTTGATTATCTATTCTCCTCTTCTATCTCGAAATGACTATTTTGAAGGAGTGAGTAGCCACTATGAAATTACTCCTTCTATACTTTCCTTCCTCAAAAATCAAATTGATATAAAATTACCCGAAATTGTTACCTGGCAAGGTCAAGTATTAGATACCGCTCAATTTTTCCGTTCCAGAATTGCCATGCCATTGATGAGAAACAAAAATCAATTAATCGATTACATCCATGGTGAAATGTTTTTATCAGATGGACAACTTTTTCGTGTATCCGAAGGCTTGAACATTGATCCCATCAATTCTCCGGATGACTTGAACAGAATGATAGGTGAATTTGAGGAGTTTAAAAACAAGAACAATTATATGGTACAAACACGGAAACTTCTACCCCTTCCCAAAGAAGATTAATTCTTTTCCTTCTGAGCCATATAGGCTTGATTCAAGATTTGATTCATCAAGGGTTCGTAATAATTCCAGAAAAAACTCTGCCGATCTCTGTAGTCTGTAACAGAATAAAAACCTCTCCATAAAGTAGCCAAGCCCCAAAACCTAGGTGATCCAAAATTTAACTTTAAATCTGAAAAATCACCTGATAAATAATAAATCCGACCAGTTTGATTAGGTCGAAACACAACTGCTGGAAAAAAGCGAGGCAACCCCATACCTCTCAATCGTTCCAATCCTTCATCCGTGGGTTTGATATCATAATAGGAGATCACTTCATAATCCCTTTGAATCAATACAATATCAAACCAATCAGGATAAGGAACTACTTCTGGCAATATAAAACCAGCTTTGTTTTGCCTAGGAGTACGAATCAAAGGAACTTGATTTTGATAGTCAGATCTAGAATCAAATATCTCAATTCTTCCCGACTCATGCACAAAAACCAATCCTGGCCCTTTAAAAGACCAATCTTCCTGATGTTGTGATTTATAGGTGGTAACTAACCAACTGGGCAATCCCGAATTCGCCAATGTATCAAGTTCATCAAAATACCTTGCAACCCAACCAGTCCACTTAACCCCCATTTGATTTTCAAATTGGGAACGGATAGGCACCGGAGTTGGGGAGGCTATCGAATTGTATTCCGAAATGATTGTTTTTCCCATTTCTTGGGCCAAGGAAATAATCTCTAAATCAGAGGCATCCAATCCTCCATAAAGTTTTTGATTTGCAAGCTGTGAATTTCCATTAGCGGAATCATCATGACGATAGACACCGTAGGTGTCAGCGATTATCAATACTTCATTAGAAGAAACCAAAGAAGATTTTTCAAAGCTATCCATTATGGAAAAATCTTTGATACTTACTTCATTATCTACATCTGTAGTAGGAAAAAAACCAAAATAATCTAGCTCAAGATCGTAAAATTCTTGGGTTTTTGGTTTAACGAATTTTTCATGTTCGAAAATCCAAAACAATCCTCTATGCTCAGAATATAAAGTGTTTGGGACAGTCTTATCAAGTAAAATGATGCCGAATTCCTTATTTTGTTTAATCCACCAAATACCATAACTCAATCCAGGAATAACAAGAAGGAAAATCACAAAAAGAAGTAATCGACTGAAAAGTATTTTGAGTTCTTCTTGCATCAATTAAAATCTATATTCTGTTCCTATAGATAAATTTAGATTGTTTCTTACTCTTTCAGGAGAAAGCTCATCCCAACTATAGCCTGCAAACCCAAATAGCATAAACCTAGGAGAAATTAATTGTTGGTAACCAAACCGAAAACGATATGAATTTAGTAATTGGGATTGATCTCTATTTTCTTCATCTGGTGAAACACCTGTACTCAACTGCACGCTGAAAAAATCTTCGGCTGTTTTGAAATAATAACGTGCTTGAAAATTACCAGAAGTACTTACGCCACTTCCATTGCTTCCAGGAATCACATTAAATCTAAAATTCAACCACCAATTACCTGTATATTTCCCCAAAGAAGCAGTTGCTATGTGCGTTACTTCGGAAAAACCCAGATAACGGTATCCTCCGTCTATTTCCCAGGCCTTTGGCAAATTGAAATAAATAGAAGCACCCATACGAAGTTTAGGGAAAAAGCCCGCGTTTGAACCTCCTACATTCAAATAAGCATAAGAGTTTTCACCTAAAGAAGGATAGGCATCCAATTCATATTGGGTTCCAAATGAATCAAAACGTTGACTTTGCGTAACCCGGGCAATCAAGGCTCCTGTTAATTTGGTGCGAGTCCTTCCATAAAAAGACCAAGTATTCCAGGGAGAAATTTCATCACGAAATGAATCATAATCAAAAGTTGCACCTATGGCTGAATTTCGACGAAGCCGCTGTAAATTTTGAATGTAGGCTAAAATCCCCTCTGTTCGGTAACCTTGATCAAAAAGTATTTCAACCAAACTGTAAGCCTCATCATAATTCTCTTCAAAATAAAAAAGCCGAGATTCCTTGTATCGAAGATTCTGAGGCAGGGCTTCATTAAAATTCTGCTTAGCACGCTCAACTACCCTATGTGCGTTTTCATACTCTCCCGCCCAAGTTAAATTGTCCAAATAGGCAGCATACCCATCTTCATAGTCAGGATCTGCTATTATTGCACGTTCCAAAAAGATAGATGCTGAATCATTCTTCCCTTCCCAGGCGTAGCTTCTACCAACCAAAATCAGGATATCAGCATAGGTAGGATACTTCTCCAAGGCTCTAAATGCTATCTTTCTACCAGCTTGATACTTTCCATCGAGAATTAATTCCCTGGCCTCAAAGAGCAATTGGTCTGGATCAAAAGATTCCTGAGCTTTTGTATAGAAAAATAGGGTTAACAAAAAGAGTAATAGAATTGCCTTTTTCATGAAGCAATAGATTGAGAGTCCAAATTTTTCCTTTCTTCAGCAGACTTAAATCCAGTCCGAATCATTTTTCCCCAGCCACCTCGACCAATTATGAAGTCAATATGTCCCTTTAATCCCCACCACACAATTTTAGGGTGAATCATGATGGGTTCTAGCAAAATGGTTCCAATTAGTCGATATAGGTCTTTTTTATTCTTGTAATTATTAAATGCCAATTGCTCAAAAAGCACGCTAAATGTAGATACCAACATGGATAGAAGGTAGATCATCAAGAGTAAAGCAATGAAGTAAACCACCGAAAAATCTCCTAGTATCAATAGGGTTAGTGTATAAAGCAAACCTATTATCTCAAGAATGGGCGCCAATTTTTCAAATACTGTCCAAAAAGGAAAAGATACCATTCCCAATATTCCATAGCGTGGTTTTAAACCTATCTTTTGATGTAGTTGCAGCGTTTCGATGGTTCCACGCATCCAGCGGTTCCGCTGCCTTTCCAATACCTTTTCGTCTTCAGGCACTTCCGTCCAACAAAGGGGGTCAGGAACAAATCCAACACGATAAGGAATCCGTTTTTCCTGCATATAGCGTCTCATCCTCACCACCAATTCCATATCCTCTCCAACTGTATTTGGAAAATAACCTCCTACAGCCAGGACTATATCTTTTTTGAAAAATCCAAAAGCTCCTGAAATCAACATCAAGCCATTAATCCTAGACCAAGCCATTCGTCCCATCAAAAATGCCCGGCAGTATTCTACAACTTGAAACCTGCCTATTGCTGATTCTGGTACACGGTAGGTCGTCACCGTACCATCCTTAATGTCACAATTATTTGCTATCCCGATTGCCCCACCCACTGCAATTACCTTTTTATTGGTCTCTTCCATAAATGGCCGAACCATCCTCGTTATTGAGTCGCTGGACAAAATGCAGTCCACATCAATACAAGCCAATATTTCCATCTGGGAAATATTGATTCCTGCATTTAAAGCATCTGCCTTACCCCCATTCTCTTTATCAATGATCGTAAGTCTTCTAAAAGATTTATTTTCAGACCTGTAGACTCCCCGAATGGCTTGAGTTTTGATTTCAGAATAGTAGAAGAATTCTGTTTTCTGAAGTTGAAAAGCATTAATTAATTTTTGAAGTGTATTGTCTCTTGATCCATCGTTGACGATTATCACTTCAAATTTTCCATAATGGAGTGACAAAAGACTTTTTACATTATTTACGATAGTAGCCTCCTCATTAAATGCAGGAGCTATAATCGAAACACCTGGTGCAAGCGGACTCGTAATTATATCTTGATAATCAATAAACCGATTTTTTCGTCGGTAATCTCTCATTTCCAAAGCCGAAAAAATCATAATCAATAAGTAGACGAGAATCACAGAAAAACTCAGAATCATAAAAATGACCCCAAATACCTCAATCAAGAAATAAAATAGAAAATTATACATGCTGTAAAACCTGGTCTGTTAATTCTTTTCTAATTGATTGGTTTTCAAATTGAGGGTACTTTAAAATATATTCTTCAAAAACCTCTCGATTTAATCGAAACAAGCTGCCTAGAATAAGCTTTCTAAGCGGAATATTTGGATTAGATTTCAACAATTCGAGGAGAATCTCTATGGATTCTTCATTTCCTAAATCACCAGTTACTTTGATAGCCGTATCTCGTATTTCTGGAAGAGGATTTTTCAAACAATTATTGATAAAGTCAATCTCCATGTGGGCTCCTAATGCTCCATAGGTTTTTAAAACTTCAATAATTTCATCAGGTCTAGCATGCTTCGTTAATTCTCGTAACTCATCCAGAAGATCCAATCTTCCTAATATTTTAACTAGCTTTATCCCAAAACATCTAACTGTTTGATTTTCAGATTTAAACAAAACACTAATTTCAAGTGATTTATTAGCTTGTACATATTTAATGATGCGTAAATAATGCATTTGTTGCCAATCAGATAGCGGGTAAGCTTGTTCTTTCAAGAATGTAAGATCAACATTTTCAGAAAGATTAAGCAAGGTGGCTCCAGCCTGGTTTCTTACCTGGAAATTGGGGGAATTTGTATGCTTTTTTACTTCAAGTAAAAATTCAAGCAAATCCATTTCATTTACTTGCACAATGCCTGTAGTTACATCAGACCAACTTTTGCTTTTTAACAATCGATTTGTATCATCAGTCAGATTAAGTTTTTTATAAATATGTTTAAGCTTGTCCTTGAAATCACCTTTCATTTTCTTATTCAAACCTATAATTCGATTGATTAAGACAATCCTAAATAGTGGTTTTTGAAAAGGTGCATTTGGAAAAAAATGTTGTAACTCTTCTGGGCTGATTTCTTCAAGTTGAGCTAAATCTTTTTCAAACAAAAGTGTGGTAAGCGGCCCTACTACTAATTCATCATATACTTTCTGAAGTTCTTCTTCTCGGTTTCGTTTGGATTTCAAAATCAGGAGAAACAAAATCATTCCTATTGATCCAACTAGAAATAGAAAAATTGTAAGTAAAACTGCTGAAAATTTCCAATCGGAACTTATCCAATATTTGTAATCATCTCGTGGTTGATAATTACTATTTACTGCTTCTAGAATGATATTTTCATTGGATGATGGGGCTGCAGAAGCTAAAACAAAATCTCCGGTTGAATTTAAAGTTTCAAGATAGGATACTACTCCCTGAAAATCAGCAGGTTCTTTGTATATCAAAAATTCCACCCCCCCTATTGAAAATAAATTTTGAAGCGAATCCAATTTGCTCCAATCCGAATAAGAAGATGAATACCAATCAGAACCAATCTTTTTGAATGTCAACCCGCGGTTTTCCAACGAATCAATTAGCAAAGAAGAATTTGGCAAATGAAAGCGATATTCCAACGAATTGATTTCTTGATGAAGGGTCAGTTCTTTAATTAATTGTTCTGGGCTAGAAAAAAGAGAATCATAAGACTGACCTATGGCTGAAAAACCAAAAAGCCAAAAGACAAATATATGTACAAGCCTTCGGGTCATTCTATTTTAATGCTCGTTTAACTCGAAGTGCTAGCTCATTTGGATTGAATGGCTTAGGTACGAAATCCGTTACCCCTAAATGAAATGCCTCTAGAACAACTTCTTCTTCCTCACCCAAAGAACTTAAGACAATAATGGGGGTATCCGGTAAATTCTTTCTAGCATGATTTATAATCTCGATACCACTTTTAAATGGCATCATGACATCTGTTATAATTAAGTCTGGATTACTTTCATTGATAGCCTCTATCCCTTCATTCCCATCCTTTACCAATATTGTTTCGTAACCATCCCTTTTAAGCCGAAACTGCACTAAACTAGATATCAAAAGATCATCCTCAATGATCAGAATTTTCTTCATTTTATGGGTAATTTGAGGATTAAAGATAAATAGATAGAGGATATTACAATAAAAATAAAAGGATAAAAAAGACTGTTATTTTCCTTCCGAATAAGAGGGGCAAAATTCTACCTACAAAAAGCAATTAATTGCCACTAATCAAAAATAATCGATGAATAAATAATTCATCAAGGAAAGGCTCAAAGCTTTTATTAGCTTAGAAAAATAAATTAAACCATCAATCCATATGAGAAAAACACTTTGGAAGGCTAGCCTATTTGGGCTATTTATGATGGGTTTTTTCAGCGGGGAATCAGTGCATGCACAAAGTGACCCTACCGGAAAAAAATCCATCACGAATACCTATGCCATTACCAATGCCACGGTACATAGTTCCCCCGGTTCGGAGGGCAAAAAGGCAAGTATTCTTATAAAAGACGGGGTTATCCTTGGAATAGGTGATAACCTAAGTTTACCTGCAGAGGCTAAAGTGATTGCCGCAGACTCTTTGCATGTATATGCAGGCTTCATCGATGCAGCATCCCGCGCAGGTATTTCCAAACCAGAGGATCCTGAGAGACCGAAAGACTTTGTGTATTCCAATCCACCTGATGAAATTGCCGGAATTACCCCTTGGAGATCCGCTGTAGATCAGTTCGATATTGAATCATCTGCAGTAAGTGACCTTCGAAAAGCCGGTTTCACCATGGCACATATACTTCCGGACGGAGGAATGATTTCTGGGAAAGGTGCATTGGTGGTTTTGGGTGACAATGAATCCACAAATGTTCTTAAAGCAAATACCTCTTTAGCTGCAAACCTTAATGGTGCCCGAGGAATGTACCCTGGAACCACCGTTGGAGTGATGGCAAAATTCAGAGACGTTTATCAAAACACCAAACTTACCAAAGATCGGATGGCATTATTTGCATCGAATAACGGTGTAACTCGTCCTGAAATCAATCCAACTTATACCGCAATGAGCGAAGTGGTAGATCGGGCTATTCCTATTTTCTTTGAAGTAGAAGACGACTTGGAAGTTCGGCGTGCCTTAAGTCTTCAAAAAGAACTTGGCTTTCAATTAGTGCTATTCGGCCTGGAGGAGTATGAGGCTGTAATTGATGTGTTGAAAGGAAGTGGTGTAGGCGTTTTGCTGAAATTGCAGATTCCGGATGATAAAGCCATCAAGAATCAAAAGGAAGATGTAAGCGATGCAGTAAAAGCTCAATACCAGCGTGTTAAAGAAGCATATGACAAAACCATTGCCCAAGCTGGAAAATTAGCGGCTGCAGGTGTTCCTTTCGCATTTTCCACTGTTGGAGCTAAGCCAAATGATGCAATGAAAGCTTTGCAAGCGATGATAGAAGCTGGTTTATCCGAAAAAGATGCATTGGCTGCTTTGAC
>JABXHZ010000426.1 GCA_013373335.1 Cyclobacteriaceae bacterium
AATTCCTGGAGGACCTTTGGATAAAGCAGATTTATCTATCAAAGCGGGAATGATTATTCAGAAAATTGATGGAGAAGCTGTTTCTGAGTCTGTAGATTTTGCAAAACTGCTTAATAGAAAAGAAGACAAGTTCACCCTTTTGGAGGTGACAGATGCACAGGGCCAGAATATGCAGCAAATCACCATCAAACCTATTTCTCTTAGGGAAGAAGGCAGTTTGTTGTATAAACGATGGGTGAAGAAGAATCAAGATGAGGTTGCAAAATTGAGTAATGGAAAGTTAGGGTATGTTCATATTCCGGGAATGAGCGACGGCCCTTACCGAAATGTATACGAGGAAATGATGGGTAAATATCATGACACAGATGCTGTAATCGTCGACACACGATTTAATGGAGGCGGAGACTTAGTTGCAGATTTAGCTATGTTCTTTACGGGTGAGCGTTTCTTGACATATGCTACGACTGCTAAGGAAGTTGGATATGAGCCAACTGCGAGGTGGACTAAACCAACTTTGGCGATGTTCAATGAAGCAAATTATTCAGATGGACATTGTTTCGCATGTGGATATACAGATTTGAATATTGGTAAAACTGTAGGGATGCCTACACCGGGTACCTGTTCATTTGCCGGTTGGGAAGGATTACCGAATGGAGTGCGTTGGGGTGCTGTTCCAATTTCAGCAAAGAATAAAGCAGGGGAGTGGTTAGAAAACAATGAAACGAAACCACAGTTTGAGGTGAAGAATATGCCTGGAAAAATCGATCAGGATATTGACCAGCAATTGGAAAAAGCAATTGACGAGTTATTGAAAGAAGTGATGAATTAATCGCATTAGACAACTTCAAAAACAAAAAGGCTGGCAAATCAATTTGCCAGCCTTTTTAATGCTTATCCCAAAATTACATTAAGGTATTTACTGATAGCTTTTGTTGTTGAGTGTTTCTTCTTCTTTGAAGAACTGTGTCATTTTAGCAAATGAACTATCAAAGTATCCTTCAAGCATCCTTTTGATGATGAAAGTTCGATATTCATCTTTGGATACGATCGGAAAATATTCATGGCTTTTTCCATAAGATTTATGGCTAACAAAGCCTTTTCGTTCCAAAATCCGCACGATGGTCGATACGGTATTGTAAGCTGGCTTAGGCTCGGGCATTGGAACAAGAATATCTTTTACAAATCCTCGCTCAATATCCCAGAGGATTTGCATGATTTCCTCTTCTGCTCTGGTTAATGGTTTCATAGGTGTTTGTGTTAAGTTTTAATACGTGAGAAAATTATTGGTTTAGTTCCATAAATCCAAAAATTATACAAGAAATAGTGTATTTATTAGTTGAAAGTACAATAACTAACTTGTAATCAATCAATTAAAAAAAGGAGCTTAGAAGCTCCTTTCTTTTTCTTTTAAATCATGTTGTCCGTAGTCGAATAATCCCTGAAGCATGTAATAGCTTCACAATAGGGTAGGTGGGATCAAATTCATACCACTTCACTGCAAAGTTTGGTCGGTTCGGTAGTTTGTGGTGATTATTTTGGAACAGTTCTCCAAGCATCAAAACATCGAGTAAAAGACTGTTTTTTGATTTGTCGTTATTGTCAAAATTAGCATAGCCGTATTTGTGTCCACTCCAATTTACAATTGCTCCGTGAACAGGTCCCATTAGAAAGTGAATGGGTAATAAGAAGTACATCCACCAGTGTGTTCCTGGTAGTTCAAATACAGAAATACAGAGAACGTAGATTAAAACATAAAATAGGCCCCAGGCTACCCGCACTCCCATATTGTCTGCAAACTTGTCGAATGTTTTCCAATCAGGGATATCTTTCGAAAACCGCTCTTCGGGCTTTAATCGGAAAGAGAAATAATCATTGTAGATATTTTTTGTCTTCCACATCATGGTGAAAAGATTTTCAGTGTGATGCGGTGAGTGTGGGTCTTTAGGGGTATCACTGTAAGCGTGATGCATTCTATGTAAAATAGCGTAAGCTCTTGGAGATAGGTACGAACTCCCTTGCCACATCCAAGTGAAAAGGTAGAAAAAGCGCTCCCAGTATTTATTCATTACAAACATTTGATGGGCAGCATATCGGTGTAAGAAGAAACTCTGGCAGAATAAAGAGAAGTACCAGTGTAATAGGAAGAAAATAATGATAATCACTCGTATTAATTAATTTGGTTTTTGACAAATATAAAGGTTCAAGTTGGAAATGTGAGGCAGGATTTTGAGCAGTGGGGAATATTTATTGAAAATGAATAAATTCGGATATATAAATTACAAAAATCATGGGTTCAGAAAGTAAAGCTTCTTCTTTTTTGATTAAAATTATTTTGGGCGGAATCGCTGTATTGATAGCCGAATTTTTCCTTCCGGGTATTCATATAGATTCATGGATTACCGGCTTTCTATTGGCTGCAGTTTTAATTCTAATCAACATCACCATAAAGCCTCTCATGATCATCCTTACTTTTCCGTTAACCATTGTTACACTAGGGTTATTTTTATTGGTTATCAATGCCCTTGCGGTAATGATTGCGGATTACTTTATTCCTGGATTTGTGGTTGATGGGTTCTGGTGGGCGCTGTTATTTGCCCTTGTTTTGAGTATTATTAATTCCTTGTTTGGGAATAGTTTAAATTCCGACAACTGATACAGTCCGATCATTTTTTCGGATATAATATTTTAAGTTCCCTTTTTTATCCATACACCTTATGCCAGGGGATTTTGAAATTTTGACAATCAAAAAATATTTCTCCAAAGGTTCCAAAGGATTAGAATCATAATCTAAATATTGAATTGTCCTAAAATCCAGGATTGCTGATGGCTTACAAAATTTCTCGTTGGCCGTTCGGATCATGTACATTTCTTCCTCGGGATCTATTCCGATCAATTTGCCATGGTCAGAGACTCCTACCAATAATTCACCTCCTTCAGTATTCGCCATAGCGGCTATTGTTTTTGCAATTTTTTCTTGGGAAGTGATCTTCAGTTTACGATCCAATTTGGTTCCTTCCTTGGATTTAAGGATTAATTGGAAGCTTTCTGGGTCAAAGTTTTCAAATTTATCTTTATTCATCGTTGATTTGCTTTCAATTTTCTTTGTTATTAGTTGGAGAAAGTTAACTTTCTAGTCTGATACAAAAACACTCAACAATGAATTCGTTGGAAAACCCAGGATTTGACCCAAATGAAATTGCCAAACTTAGGAGTTCTCTCGAAGCTTCTGGAAGACCATATTACTTGGTTCCGGAAGCAGAAAATTCTGACGAATATGTCAATTTCTATTTTATTGGCATGTATGAAGGCAAGGAAGTTATTTACGATGCAGCACTTTATACTTTACGATTGCACCATGCAAGTGAAGTTTATGAATTAGCTGAACATGAAGCCGCTAAGAAATTCCCAAACTTTAACGGGATTCGTTATGAAGAAGATGAGAATGGAAATTTGGAACCTTTATCTAGTGAAGAGGAGGAAGTTGGTTGGTTCATTACTGAAATGATCATGGAGATAGAAGAAGAGGAATCTGTAAAGGTCCAGGAGTTTGTTGATATTGATACGCACCATGATTACGGGATTGGTGTAGATGTCGCATTACATGTTGATCAAATTAATGATGCTGTCATCCAGAAATTTATTTTGGAATTCAATGAGGACACTCTTCAGTTGGATGAAACTATGTATTCGTTTCAATCCGAGGAAGAAGACGTTTAAAATTTAATCACAACAATTCAGTCTAACGCTTGTTAAAAATCAAGCGTTTTTTTTATGCTTAAAATTGCCTGGTCACCTGAATATGTACATCCTTTGCCGTCTGGACACCGCTTCCCGATGGAAAAATATGAGCTGCTACCAGAACAGTTAATTTATGAGGGGACCCTTAGTCCTTCTAATTTTTTTAAACCAAATGCCTTACCTGAACAAAGTATAACCAGGATTCATGATTCGGTTTATTGGGAAAAACTTAAGACACTCACACTCAGTAGATCAGAGGAGCGGGCTACAGGTTTTCCCTTAAGTCAAGCATTGGTAAAAAGGGAAACGCTCATAGTTGGAGGCTCGGTTCAAGCAGCTCAATTTGCATTAGTAGATGGCATAGCAATGAATATTGCTGGGGGGACGCATCATGCATTCACAAATCGAGGTGAGGGATTTTGTCTATTAAATGACATTGCATTGGCTGCTGATTTCCTTATTTCATCCGGCTTGGCTAAACATGTTTTAGTAGTTGATTTGGATGTACATCAAGGAAATGGAACAGCTGAAATTTTCCGAAATAGGGCTGACGTATTTACTTTTAGTATGCATGGTGAAAAGAATTATCCTCATCGGAAGGAAAAATCTGATTTGGATGTAGAATTACCAGACGGGATAGGCGATGAGGACTATTTGAAATTGCTAGAGAAACAGCTTCCTCAATTGATTGAAAATTTTGAACCTGATTTCATAATCTATCAGTCTGGAGTGGATGTTTTAAAAACCGACAAATTAGGCAGACTTGGGATGAGTGTAGAAGGCGTTTATAGGCGAGATCATTTTGTACTCACTCAAGCAAAAAGGAATAAAATCCCTGTTATGTGTTGTATGGGGGGAGGCTATAGTCCGCAAATGCGCCACATCATAGATGCCCATGCTCAAGTGTACCGATTAGCTCAAGAGTTATTTTTCTGATTAGGATAATTTAAGATGGGTAAACGCTCCAGGCTCTTGGAAAATCAATTCTTTCTTTATATTTGCGCCCTTGTCAACTATAAAGAATTAATCGTGAAAAAAGTATTACCCATCTTTGTATCCTTTGGAATTTTATTGGTAGCCTTCGCGTGTCAGCCAAAAGCTACTGAAACCGCCGAAACAACTTCACAGCCCGCAGCAAATGCTTCATTTTCTGATTTAAAAGTTGCTTACGTTTATACGGATAGTGTGATCAGCAAGTACGAATACTTTAAAGCAAAGTCAGAGGAGTTGACTGAAAAAGGGAAGAAATTCGAAGGAGATCTTCAAAGCAGAGCTCGTGGATTTGAGCAAGAGGTTGCTAATTTCCAGCAAACTGGTGGAAACATGACTCCTAATCAACAGCGTGCAAAACAAGAGGAGCTTTTGAAAAAAGAGCAAAACCTGATGACTTATCGCGATAACTTGATGCAGGAATTGGCTACTGATGAATCTACCCTTTACGGTGAAGTTTACGATAAGGTACAAGCCTATTTGACAAAGTATGCAGAAGAGCAAGGTTTGGATTTAATTCTGAGCTATACAAGAGGAGGGGCAGTTTGGTATGGAAAAAATGCCTTGGACTTGACTGAAGAGGTTGTATCAGGATTGAATGAAGAATATGCATCTTCAACTTCTACAGAGAAATAAACTTAATGATCTAACTATAAACCCGGCAAGTCCGGGTTTTTTTATGCTTGATTTTAGGTATTTTTGGGCCTCAATTTTAAAAAACACTATCATGAAGATCACGGAATTTTTGAAACATCATTACCGCCATTTCAATGCAGCAGCTTTGATCGATGCGGCTGATGCGTATAAAAAACATTTGGATGAGGGTGGAAAGATGATGATCACTTTGGCTGGAGCGATGTCAACAGCTGAGTTGGGGATTTCTTTGGCAGAAATGATTCGCCAAGATAAAGTTCAGATCATTACTTGTACCGGTGCAAATTTGGAAGAAGATGTGTTTAATCTGGTCGCTCATGACTACTACGAGCGAATTCCTAATTATCGGGATTTATCTCCGGAGGAGGAGCAAGATCTTTTGGATCGACATATGAACAGGGTTACTGATACCTGTATTCCAGAAATGGAAGCTATGCGAAGAATTGAAAACGTGATTTTGGAAGAATGGGTTAAAGCAGATCAGGCTGGAGAATCCTATTTCCCTCATGAGTTTTTCTATAAAATCTTATTATCAGGAAAACTGGATGATTCTTTCCAAATCGATCCTAAAAACTCCTGGTTGCTTGAGGCTGCTAAAAAGAATTTGCCAATCATTGTTCCAGGTTGGGAAGACTCCACGCTTGGCAACATGTTTGCGGGACATGTTATATCAGGGGATGTCAAGAATGTTCATACAGTTCGCTCTGGTATTGAATACATGATGTTTTTGGCTGAATGGTATACCAATAATGCTACAGAAGAAAGTAAAATTGGATTCTTCCAAATAGGAGGAGGTATTGCAGGAGATTTCCCAATTTGTGTTGTGCCTATGCTCCATCAGGATTTGCAAAGAGAAAATGTCCCACTTTGGGGTTATTTCTGTCAAATTTCCGATTCTACAACCTCTTATGGTTCCTATTCCGGGGCAGTTCCAAATGAAAAAATCACTTGGGGCAAGCTTGGTTTGGAAACGCCTAAATTCATTATTGAATCAGATGCCACCATCGTAGCACCCCTGGTGTTTGCTATAGTATTGGACCAGTAAAATGAAAAAAATTAAATCGTACTTTCTTCAGGCAGGCAGAGTTTCTCTGCTTGCTTTTTTTATTTCATCAATTGTAAACGCTCAACAAATTCAAAATTTGTCTGGGGCAAATAGCCCTCAGGATGATCAGAACCCTGTTTGGATTGGTGATGGGGTGCTTTTATTCACTAGAGCAAATCATTTCCAGAACCTAGGTGGAATTACCGATCCCGGTGACATATGGATGACCAAGAAAGATTCAGAAGGTAATTGGTCTGAAGCTACGCATAGACCGGATTTGAGTACTACAGGTTACGATATCGCATTAGGTCTTGAGGACCTTTTAACCCTATTGGTCTATCATCAAGGAGATGATCGAAATGGAATTTACCAATATTCAAAATTTGGAAATGATTGGAATTTTCTAAGGCAAATCTCTATGGATGGAATTTCTGAGTTGGAAGGAAAAGTTTCAGGCAGAGTTGCTAAAGGTGGGAAATTGATTTTTCTATCAGGAAAAAGGTCTGATAGTAGAGGAAACGAAGATATCTATGTGAGCGAAAAAATTGGAACCGTTCAGTGGTCCAAGCCAAAGCATTTGGGAAGTGTAATTAATACTCCCGGCCAAGAAATTAGTCCTTTTTTCGATCCGGAATCCAACTTACTTTACTTCTCTTCCAATATGCAAATTGGTGCTGAGGGAAAGGATATTTTTATAGCTAAAAAACTCTCTGAGTCTTTTGATCAATGGAGTGTTCCTAAAAAATGGATACAACTGAACAGTGCCGGCTCAGAAAGTTCGGTCACTTTTATTTCTGACACTGAAGTAGTTTGGACGACTACGCAAAACAGTGATGGTTTCGCTGATTTAGTGACTTTCAAAGAACCTGTTAATTTGGAAATTCCAACTGAATTTGAACCACCCT
>JABXHZ010000163.1 GCA_013373335.1 Cyclobacteriaceae bacterium
ATGTACGATTTAATTGTAATTGGATCAGGACCAGGGGGATATGTTGCAGCTATCAGAGGTGCGCAATTGGGCATGAAAACTGCCATTATTGAGAAATATCCAACTCTGGGAGGTACCTGTTTAAATGTAGGTTGTATTCCTTCAAAAGCTCTTTTGGATTCTTCGGAACACTACCATAATGCGCTTCATACATTCAAGACTCATGGGATCAATCTTTCCAATCTCAAGGTAGATTTGAAACAAATGATCGCTCGAAAGGAAGATGTGGTTAAGCAAAATGTGGATGGTATTCAATACCTGATGAAAAAAAATAAAATCGATGTTCATCAGGGAGTAGGTTCATTTATCGATGCAAATACCATCAAAGTGACTAAGGATGATGGAACTGAGGAGCAGATTCAAGGGAAAAACATCATCATTGCCACTGGTTCCAAGCCTGCATCCCTTCCTTTTATAAAAATTGATAAAGAGCGTATCATTACTTCTACTGAAGCCCTGAAGCTAAAAGAAATCCCGAAACATTTGATCGTGATTGGAGGTGGAGTAATCGGAATGGAATTAGGATCTGTTTATGGTCGAATGGGAGCAAAAGTTTCGGTGGTTGAATATTTGGATTCCTTGATTCCTTCTATGGATAAAACCATGGGTAAGGAATTGCAAAAGTCCCTCAAGAAACTAGGTTTTGAATTTTATTTGAAGCACAAAGTCACCGCTGTAGAAAATAAAGGCAAAGAAGTAATTGTCACTGCTGAAAATAGTAAAGGTGAGAAAGTCGAGTTGAAAGGAGATTACGTGTTGGTTTCAATCGGTAGACGACCGTATACCGATGGCTTAAATGCTGAAGCAGCCGGTGTAAAAATCAATGAAAGGGGACAAGTTGAAGTGAATGATCACCTTCAAACTTCTGTCCCGCATATTTATGCCATAGGAGATGTGGTTAAAGGAGCTATGTTAGCTCATAAGGCGGAAGAAGAGGGCGTATTTGTAGCAGAAACCATTGCAGGACAAAAGCCACATATCAATTACCTGCTCATCCCAGGTGTCGTTTATACATGGCCGGAAGTTGCTTCAGTTGGTTTTACCGAAGAACAGCTTAAGGAGAGTGGTCGAAAGTACAAGGTGGGTAAATTTCCATTCATGGCATCTGGCCGCGCACGAGCTTCCATGGATACCGATGGCTTGGTGAAGGTTTTGGCTGATGCTGAAACAGATGAGATTTTGGGTGTTCATATGATTGGTCCACGAACTGCAGATATGATTGCAGAAGCGGTTGTTGCAATGGAATATAGAGCTTCAGCGGAAGATATCGCACGTATGTCACATGCACACCCGACTTATACAGAAGCATTTAAAGAGGCTTGCTTGGCTGCAACTGAAAATCGAGCCTTGCATATTTAATTCAAAAAATCTAGAAAACATGAAAGCCATTTCCATCCCTGGATTTGGCTTTTTTATTTTCTATCAAAAATGATTTATTTCATTTATGACTTATAAAATCGCTTTTTTGGGAGCAGGAAATGTCGCTTGGCATTTAGCTCCCGCTTTGGAAAATACCGGACATCAAATCACAGAAGTTTATTCTCGAGATCTTGCTCATGCAAAAAGGGTTACAGAACGACTCTATACAGCCATTCCCAAGGATGACTTGGATTTCTCCGATAGTGAAGCGCAGGTATTTATTCTCGCAGTCAAGGATGATGCTATTGCTGAGGTTGCGGATGCAGTGATTTTACCTGAAGAAAGCATTCTGGTTCATACTTCCGGTACATTGCCTTTGGATATTTTGAATTATAGTTCTGCTACTTACACTGGTATATTTTACCCTTTGCAATCTTTTACAGCAGGGCAAAAAATGGATATATCTGAAGTGTCTTTTTTATTGGAGTCAGATGATCAGGAAATCCTAAAAATCCTTCGAAAATTAGCGAAAAGCCTATCTCATCATATTTACACCGTTCGGTCGAAGGACAGAAAGGCAGTGCATGTTGCTGCCGTTTTTGCCAGTAATTTTACCAATCACATGATTCGAATTGCAGAGGAATTGATGCAAAGGCAAGGCTTGGATTTTGAAATGTTGAAGCCACTTATCGTTGAGACCATTTCAAAAAGTCTGCAAATTGGAGCTAAAAAAGCTCAAACGGGTCCCGCAATCCGGGAAGATTACGAGACCTTGGAAGAGCATCATCACTTTTTAAATTATAATGAACAGCTTGCAGAAATCTATAGATTGATATCCCAGGATATTATCGATTCTTAGCCATTCCAAGATCCAAACTTTCCAGTTTGATAATCTTGATAGGCTTGGTAAATCTGTTCTTGGGTGTTCATGACAAAAGGTCCCTGAGCCACGACAGGTTCATTGAAAGGGAGAGCGTGGCCTAAAATCACTACAGAATCCTCCTCTGCCTGCACGGCTAATGTAGATCCCTCATTGGAGAATTCAACTAGATTTCTGAATGGAACGCTTTGTCCATTGACGTTTACTTTTCCACGAACGATATAAAAGAATATATTTTCATTTGCTGCAATTTCCTTTTCAAATTCCCCACCCTTATCAAGATATATGGTACTCAAGCTAACCGGGAAATTACCCTCAAAAGCTCCAGATACCCCATTCCAATCCCCAAAGAGTTGTTGTATTTTAACTTTCCCTTCATCTAATTCCAAGACCGGGATGTCTTCTTTTTGTAAGCCTACATAGTGAGGAGTTATCATTTTTTTTGCTGCAGGTAGATTCATCCATAACTGCAAAATTTCAAGATCTCCACCTTTCTTTTTGAAATCCGAACTGGAAACTTCCGCATGGATAAGGCCTTTTCCGGCTGTCATGTATTGGACTCCACCGGCCTGAATTACGGATTCATGCCCGGAAGAATCCTTATGCATGATGTCTCCTTCTAAGATAAAAGTAACGGTTTCCATCCCGCGATGAGGATGTGGTCCGAAGGGCAGGCCATTGTTGTTTGTAGGATAGGTCTGAAACCCATGATGATTCAAAAAAAGAAAAGGATCAATCATATCCAGACTTCGAGTTGGCATTGGGCTGTATGTGATCAAATCGGCAATGGGTCGATATTCGGCACTATGTATTTTTTTGATGGATCGTAGCATAATCTTCAATTTAAATCAATTAATGTATAGACATTAAATTAGAAATGCCTTGTTAAAGTTCAAGTTTTTGGGAAGAATTTATTGAATCTCTCTATCCAATCGAAGAATGGTGTTGAGGAGGACATTAGCCCCATTAGCAATATCTTCTTTAGAAGAAAATTCCTGAGGGGAATGGCTAATTCCATCTTTGCTAGGAATAAATATCATTCCCATTGGGGCGATTCGTGCCATTTCTTGGGCGTCATGTCCCGCACCACTGGGAAGACTCAAGGTGGATAAGTCCAATGATTCTGCTGTAGATTGAATGACTTTTCGAATCTCAGGATCCGCCAAAGCAGGAGTAGAGGCGACATCGATGTGGCGGATATCCAATTCAACATTGAATTCTTCTGCAAATTGGTGTGCTTGTTTTTCTAAGCTTCGGTAAATATCCCAAATCTTTTCAGATGAAAGGTCCCGCATTTCCAGATTTAATTTTACTTCGGCAGGAATAACATTCCCCGCTCCCGGTAAAGCCTGAATTTTCCCAACGGTGCCTACCTGACGTCCTTCAATGGATCGAATGGTTTCATTGACCGCAAGGATGAATTTTGCAGCCGGAAGCATCGGGTCTTGACGGAGGTTCATGGGAGTTGTTCCTGCATGATTGGCAAAACCTTTAAAAGTAAATTCCCACCATTCGATAGCCACTATCCCTTCAACTACACCAATATCCAGTTTTTCATTGTAGAGATTGGCACCTTGTTCGATATGGAGTTCCAAAAAAGCTGCTAAATCCCCTGGTTTTCTGGCAAGTTCAGGGATTCGATCAGGATTTCCTCCAAGTTTTTTAATTCCTTCATATTGGGTAATTCCTGCATTGCTTACTACCTGAAGGGCTTCCTTACTCAATGATCCAACTAATGCTCGACTTCCAATCACTCCTCCTTCTTCATTAGTAAAAATGATTACTTCCAAGGGATGCTCTGTTGAAATTGAGTTTTCTTGAAGAGTTTTGATGACTTCGATTGCACTTAGAGAACCAACCGGGCCATCATAATCACCTCCATTGGGTACTTCATCAATATGGGAACCAAAAGCAATGGGTTTAAGATTTGGGTTTTTACCGTCCCTCTTACCAATGATATTCCCTGCGAAATCAACAGATACTTCTAATCCAGCTTCGCGCATTAAGCCAATAACATATTCCCGACCTTGGATATCAAACTCTGAAAATGCGACACGGTCTGAACCCCCTTGGGAGTTTTTTCCGAAGGTGGAAAGTTTCATTAAGGTTTCGTGGAGTCTTTCACCGTTGACCTTTACTTGCTGGGCTGATGCTTGAAATGAAAGTGCTAGTGAGAGAATAATCCCAAGAGTCAGATTTTTTTTCATACACTTAAATTGTTGGAATAAAAAAAGTCCTTCCCCAAAAGGAAGGACAATACTGTTATTTTAACCAGGCAAGCTGAACCTCATCAGGTGCTTTCATCCTATCTGCCAATCGCATATAGCGATCCGCTAAATTGGAGAG
>JABXHZ010000412.1 GCA_013373335.1 Cyclobacteriaceae bacterium
ACCATCGTATTTCTTGATAAAAACAAGTATAACACATCCTTAAGGCTTGCTTTTTATTTATCCCAAATTCTCAATTTGTCTGTGGAAGAATTATTCAGTTTTGAAGATGAAAAACAATAAAGAGAAGTATCTCCCCTTGTTTATTTCAGGGGGATTATTGATTGGTATTGTGATAGGGACTGCTATAAGTATGATTCGGGGTGAAATGGGAATTTGGCTTTCTCTCGGAGTGGGAGGAGGTATGGCTTTTGGAGCTATTTCCTTTCTGATTTTCCAAAAAAAATAAAAGCCGGCAACTAGCCGGCTTTTTGGTGAATAAACACTTTTCTCGAGCCCTTTCGGGTGAGGGTATTATCTGAACTCGTAATCCACTCCATAAACCTGAGTCAGCAAGGTAGCTGGTGCGTCTAAGGCAACAGCCGATTTAGGAGGAATAGGGGTTACTGGAGAATTTTCTGCCAAGTAATTTTTTACAGCTTGATGAAGTGTGAATTGGGTATTCTTTGTATCCTGTACTTTCCGCATACGGCAAAGCATATCATCAGGATCGCCATCCCGTTCACAAGCACAGATGCTGTAGACACGATCAGCTTCAAGTGGTTTTCCGTGAACAGTTACGGATTGAACCCGCTTCCCTTCTTCTCCAAAGGCTAGGAATTTCACTTCCATTCCTCGGAATTTGATTACCCAACCACCGAAACGCTTTGATGCTTCTTTGGCGAAGACGTTATTCAACTCTTTTTCAAGCCAAGCCGAAATCTGTGCACCAGTTACTTTTCCCGTCCGAATTGTGGAGTCAACCGGGAGCATATCAAAGATATATCCATTGGTAATTGGAATGTTCCCTGTATCATCAGGTGTGGTATTTGGTGGACAGAATCGGAAACCATTAGAAAGTACGATGTCGATTTCAGGGACCTGCCAGCTGATGGCGTCCAAAATCATTGTATCAATCGGGTTTTCAATTACAAAGTAACGGTATAATGGCGCCGTACTATATCCTGCGATTTGGTAAATATCTTCTTGAAAAGGTTGCTCGTTCTGAGCGATGATTTGTTCGACTACTGGATCTGGTTTGTTGTCCTTAGCGGAGACTTCCAATAATTCGTATTCATCCCTTACAACTTTTCCATCTTCGATAGTCAGTTCCAATTTCCCCACGAAAGAACCAAATGCACCAGGTTCAACTACCTTCGCATATTTAGCTTGAATTGGTTTACGTACTCGCTCATGGGTATCTCCACCCAAGATGTAATCAACTCCCTCACATTCTGGAAGGTTTGCCAAATTGATCTGTTGAGAAAGACCCAAGTGAGCAATGATAGCGACAAAGGCACATTTTTCCTGATTTCTCAGTACGCCTACATAATGCTCTAAATTTTCTTCAGGCTTGGTGTAAATGATTCCCTTACTGTAGTTAGGAGACTGTCGAAGAGGTACCAAGTGGTCCGTATAACCCAAGAATCCGATTTTCACCCCATTTACGGTCCAAATATGGTAAGGAGGGAATATCAATTCTCCACGCTTTCCATCTCCGAGATCATGGTACATATTAGCACAGATTTTAGGAGCGTGAAGCGATCCCAGCAGATGCTGCATTGCCTGCTTGTAATATACTACTTCCCAGTTTCCGGGAAGGTAAAGATCATATCCCATTTCGTTCAAAATCGGAACCATGGCTTCACCGGTGGTCATTACCGATAGTTCAGAACCTTGGAACATGTCCCCGGTATCCATGATCAAGCAATGCTCCGCCTTTGCGCGTTCCTTGTCTAGGAATGTCTTCAAGTGAGAATATCCTCCCGTTTTTCGGAAAACAGATTTACCATTTTCCCAGAACAACTCATCGTGAGGATGAATCTGACAATGAACATCAGTTGTTTGGAGAATGGTAAGCTTAAATGATTTTGGATTTAATTTATTAGCCTCAGCTTTTGCAACTTGAGGAGAAAGGCTCAATAGACTTGTCCCAGCTCCCAATGCCCCCAGCTGGGACATAAATTTCCTTCTGGAATACTTCATGGAAAATTTTGGATTTATTGTACTTTTTTTGGTGAATTCTTCAGAGTGCCAAAGGAAGTTTTCTTCCAATCTGATCGTAAGATACTTATTGAATTCCTGTGGATTTAGTGACTGTGGTCACACAATAAAAAAATCCCCGCAATTGTGTTGCGGGGATAATTGTAGACAAGGTGTGAAGTATTTAATTGGCTGCCGTAAATCGAATTACTTGATTTTCTTTTGGAGAAAGAGTCTGTAGATAGCTGAAAATTGCCTCTAGGTCCTCAGTTTTCATGCCTGCATACATGGTCCAAGGCATAATGGAGTTGAATTCTCCTGGAGTAACCTTGTTGACCAAGTAAGAGGAATCTGAATATTGTTTGAACCGCTGAACAAACTGCTCGGTGGTCCAATTTCCAATCCCGGTATCAGGATCCGGTGTAATGTTACTCGAGCTTACTTTTGACCCGTCCGGAAACATGAAATCTCTTCCCCCCATAAAAGCCTTTTCAGGAATAATCATTCCCTGCTCATTGACTGGAGTGTGGCATTCTATACAGCCGCTGGCATTTACCAAATAGCCGCCATAAGCAACTTGATCACTGGGATTAGGTCTTTTTTGCGGTTCGGCGTTCTTGGGCATGGTTTTCAAAATGATGTTGACAGGAAAATCTGCTTCCGAATCGGGAATATCGCTTGGAATCGGATCCAAGGAGCGGATATAGGCAATAATATCATAGATATCTTCCGGATCCATTTTCCCATAGTACATGTAAGGCATCAAAGGAAACATCGCTCGCCCATCATTAGTCACACCTGTGGTAATCACCCGATATAATTCTCCGTCGGTGTAATCAGAAATACCGGTTGGGGTAATGTTTTTTGCGTAGAATACACCCGGAAAACCCATGGAATGGTCAAATCGATCGCCACCTCTTCCTAGGGTTCCAGGAGTGGGTGGCCCAGAAAACAAAGAAAAATCTCTTGCTGAATGACAATCCATACAAACGGTGACATGGTTTGCCAAATAAGCTCCTCTCTCCACCCGCTCTGCGGTGTACTCGATGGATAGTTCCTCTGCTGGAGAAACATCAGGAAATATCATTTGCAAATAAACAAAGGCAATCAGAAGTAAAATGATTACAGCTCCCAATAGCCAAGCAAAAACTTTAAACAATTTATTCATAGTAGGAAGGGTTAATTTCTTAGAAAAATACAATATTTGATTTAAAAATGAAATATTTATAGAATAATATTTAGACTAAATCCATTTATTCAAAACATTATTTTTTATATGAATTTTAAGTCCAAATTTTGATCGATTTTTTGGGTCTCTGATAGTTTCCTTCTAATTTTCAAAAAATTGCAAACCATCCTACCAATTCAATCACCTTATGATGAAAAAGCTACTTATACTTTTCTTGTGTTTATCAGCTTTTGGGCTTAAAGCACAGGACCAATCCGTTTTGAATGACTTGGATTCTAAAAAAGAGTATTACTCAACTATCGCACTTCAAATCTGGTCCAATCCTGAGTTGGGTTATTTGGAAAGTGAAAGTTCATCTTTACTTCAGAAAACTTTATCAGATGCAGGATTTTCTATCCAAGCTGGGGTAGCGGGAATTCCCACTGCCTTTGTGGCTGAATACGGATCTGGATATCCTGTTATTGGAATTATGGCAGAGTTTGATGCCCTACCTGGAGTTTCTCAACAAGCCTCTCCATTTAGGGAACCTGTAGTAGAAGGGGGAGCTGGTCATGCATGTGGGCATCATTTGTTTGGTACTGCCTCTGTTGCTGCAGGGATTGCTGTTAAGGACTGGATGATTGCCAATGGTACAAAAGGAACCATCCGTGTTTATGGAACTCCGGCAGAAGAAGGAGGCGGAGGTAAAGTTTACATGGCTCGTGCTGGTTTGATGGATGATGTAGATGTGATGTTGCATTGGCATCCCGGATCTAAAAATAATGCCGGAGCCAATTCTTCCTTGGCAAATATTTCTACCAAATTCCGGTTCTATGGAGTTGCTTCCCATGCTGCTGCGGCTCCCGAACGTGGAAAATCAGCATTGGATGGGGTAGAAGCCATGAATTTTATGGTAAACCTGATGCGGGAGCATGTTCCCCAAGAAACTCGAATGCATTATGTAATAACTCGAGGTGGAGAAGCACCAAATGTGGTACCTGCTTTTGCTGAATCTTATCATTATGTACGACATCCCGATGTGGCTGTGGTGAAATCAATTTTTGAGCGCATGGTGAAGGCTGCTGAAGGTGCTGCGCTGGGGACTCAGACTACCATGGAATACGAAATCATCAATGGAGTCTATAATCTTTTGCCTAATGAAACTCTTGCCCGTGTTATGCATAAGAATTTGGAGCAAGTTGGCGGAGTAATTTATGATGAGGCAGATAAAAAGTTTGCAGAAGAATTAATCAAAAGTTATCCCGATTTGTCCATAAACCCTGCTGAAGATGCAGCTAAGATCGAACCATTTAAAGTTCAGGAAAAAGGAACCGGTGGTTCTACCGACGTGGGAGATGTTAGCTGGTTGGTTCCAACAGCAGGATTGGGTACTGCAACTTGGGTTCCTGGTACGAGTGCTCATACGTGGCAAGCAGTGGCTGCGGGAGGGACTAGCATTGGTATCAAAGGAATGATGGTTGCTGCAAAAACCTTGGCTTTGACAGCTTTGGATGTTTTCAAAAATCCTAAACTTGCTGAAGATGCTAAAGCAGAATTGGATCGTCGACGAGGTGCAAATTTCAAGTATGAGTCCTTGGTAGGAGATAGAGAAGCTCCTTTAGATTACAGAAAGTAATTTTCTTTTGGTATGGGCTTCTTTCGTCTACGTATAATTTTTTCCATTCTATTACTTTGCTTAAGTAGCCACTATCTAATTGGGCAGGTTTCTTCTGAGAAGCCTGCCCGTATTGGTTTAGTATTGAGTGGTGGGGGAGCAAAAGGAATCGCTCATGTAGGGATCATCAAGGCGATGGAAGAAGCGGGGCTGCGTCCCGATTTTATAGTCGGAACCAGTATGGGTTCAGTGATTGGTGGACTTTATTCCATAGGATACAGTGCGGAGGATTTGGAAGAAATTATCCGCAGTACAGATTGGGATTTGGTCGTATCAAACCGAGTTGATTTTAAGGATATTGCGTTTGAGGAGAAAGAATATTACAACCGTTATCTCGTAGAAATCCCCTTCAATAAGGGGAAAATGACCTTGCCATCCGGCCTTATTCATGGACAGGTTTTATCAGAGGTTTTACACTATTACACTTTTCCGGCGGCTCAGTACGAGAGTTTTGATCAATTCCCTATTCCCTTTCGATGTATTGCAACGGATGTTCGAACCGGTGAACCCATCGTTTTTGATAAAGGATATTTACACGATGCCATCCGCTCAAGTATTGCCATCCCCACTGCCTTCACTGCCTTCAATCTGGATTCTACCTTGGTGGTTGATGGGGGAGTGGTAAATAATTTCCCGGTGGATATTGTTCGCTCCATGGGAGCTGATTTTGTAATCGGTGTTAATGTGTCGGATGAGGACTTTTTAGAAGTTGAGGAACTAGGAGGATTTGGAGGGATTTTGATGCAGATTGCCATGGCAGAATCACTTCGTAAAACTAGTGTCAATATCGAGGATACAGATATTTACATCAAGCCCGATTTGGGACCTTATTCTACTGGTAGCTTCGGTGAATATGAAGCTATTTTGAAACTAGGAGAAAGTACGGGAAAGGAGTTTTTCGATCGGTTCAAAAAAGCAGCCGATAGTTTGGATGTGATGAATTTGGAAAAAGATGAGGCCCCTGTTTCTCCAGAGTTGACCATACGATCTATTCAAGTGGATGGGAATAAGCTGTTTTCAGATGAATTCATCAAATCCAAATTGGGGGTATCTCCGGGTCAAACTGTTAATCGGGATTTTTTACAAGAAGCTGTTCGTCATGTGTTCGGGGTCAATGGCTTTTATAAGGTAGATTATTCCCTTCGGCAAGTCAATGAAAGTGAATTTGATTTAATAATTCGAACAATTGAAAAACCCAAAACCACTTTTTCTACAGCCCTTCATTATGATAATGTTTTTTCAGTAGGCCTACTTGCTAATTGGACAATCAGAAACTGGATCGGGAATTCTTCTCGAACTGTGTTAGTTGCTGATATTTCCAGAAACCCCAAATTTCGATTTGATCACTACAAGTATCTTGGGCCTCAAAAGAAAGTTGCCATCAATTTTCGATTCAATTATTTAAGGCAAGAGTTCCCTGGTTATGAAAATGGAGAACTATCCCGGATCAATATTTTTAACAATAGCCGGACAGAACTACAGCTGATTACTACGAACTCTTTGAAGGAGGCATTTTATTTTGGGTTTATCACGGATATGAGTCGGTCCAAATTACAGTTTGATCAAATTCTTCCGGATGGTGTAAAGAACGGAATAGATAACTATGTCAGTATAAGGGCACGATACTACCGGAATTCACAGGATGACCGGAATTTTCCAACAAGAGGAGCAGAGGGATTATTGGAGGCAGAATATCGGCTTAAAACCTGGCTAAAAATCAATTTGGATAAGGGGGTGGATACTATTTATATAGATGGAGGGCGAGTAGAAATTCCGGTTTCAAAGGAGGAAGTCGATCAATTGGTGGAAAGTTTAATGCCG
>JABXHZ010000313.1 GCA_013373335.1 Cyclobacteriaceae bacterium
CACTCTTCTCCTAAAATTTCACGAATTGCTTTTACTCGGTCAAGGTACCACTCCCGGTCGTAGGTTCGGTTCATTAGATCCAATACCCTACTATTTCCGGATTGAACAGGAAGATGAATATACTTACAGATGTTGTCGTATTTTTTCATTGTGTACAGGACCTCATCTGTAATATCCTTCGGGTGAGAGGTGGAGAATCGTACCCGTAGCAAAGGATTTACCTGTGCAACCATTTCGAGAAGATTTGCAAAATTCACGACTTGGCTGACTTCTTCTTCCTTCTTATTCAGTCGAGCTTTGTTATTTTCTTCTGGAGACCATTTGTAGGAGTCTACATTCTGTCCCAAAAGAGTGACTTCCCGGTATCCTCTTTTGAATAAATCACGTGCTTCTGATACTATGGAGTGTGGGTCCCTACTTCTTTCCCGACCTCTGGTAAAAGGCACGACACAGAACGAACACATGTTGTCGCATCCACGCATGATTGAAATAAACGCCGTAACTCCATTGGAATTGAGTCGAACAGGGGCAATGTCCGCATAGGTTTCTTCTCTGGAGAGAAAGGTATTGACTCCTTTCCGGCCATCTTCCGCGGCATTGACTAGATTGGGCAGATCCCTATAAGCATCAGGGCCTACCACCACATCGACGATTTTTTCCTCTTCGAGCAACTTATCTTTCAGCCGCTCTGCCATGCAGCCCAAAACGCCTATGGTCATTTCAGGTTTATTTTTCTTTACTGCATTGAAATGATTGAGGCGGTTTCGTACAGTTTGTTCAGCCTTTTCGCGGATTGAACAGGTGTTCAAAAAAACCACATCGGCTTGTTGGAAATTGGCTGTGGTATCGTAGCCGTTTTCCTTCATGATGGAAGCTACGATTTCTGAATCCGAAAAATTCATTTGACAGCCGTAGCTTTCGATATATATCTTTTTTGTTTTTCCGGTATTCTCTTCGGGTGTGGTTTTATAATCCACAGCCTGAGCCTCTTCACCGGAAATAATATCAATGTCTTTGATCAGTTGATCCATCTATTTTGATTTTTTCAGGATGCGAAATTACTAAAAATCGGACAAAATGGCAGGAATTACTCAGTTTATTCCAAGCAATTTTTAAGAAGCTTCAAATGGAATCTTCAACTGCTCCCCAAAATGGATTTGTTCTTCAGTAATGTTAAGGTTGGAAAGGCCTAGTCCGAGTAATCGGACTGGTTTTGGGGTTTCTTCCTGATTTAAGAGCTCCAATCCCACAATCCAGATGCTATTATCATCGGGATATTGCTCTAGGGTTTTACTTCGGGTTTGGATGGTAAAATCAGCATACTTGATTTTCAGGGTGATGGTTCTTCCTTTAATGCCACTTTTCTTAACTCTTCGGAGGACTTCTTCATAGATGGGGTAAAGGTTGTCCTCCATTTCTTTGGGTGTAATCAGATCTTTTTCGAAAGTATTTTCTGCACTTAAGGATTTTCGGATTCGATTAGGTTGAACCTCTGAAAGATGGATTCCCCGGACAATATTGTAGTAGTGTAAGCCCGATTTCCCGAATTTTTTGGTCAAAAATTGTAAAGAATATTCCTTCAGGTCTTTTCCATTGAAGATTCCCAATTTTTCCATTTTTTCAGCAGTCACTTTTCCGATACCAAAGAACTTTCGGATCGGTAATTTTTCTAGAAAAGCCTCTGCTTCCTCAGGCAAGATGACTGCTTGCCCGTTGGGTTTATTCAGGTCTGAAGCAGTTTTTGCTAAAAATTTATTGTAAGAAACCCCAGCGGAGGCATTAAGGCCGGTTTTTTCTTTGATTTTGGCTCGGATTTGTCGGGCTATCAAGATGGCCGATTTAAGACCTTTTTTATTTTCCGTAACATCCAAAAATGCCTCGTCCAATGAAAGAGGTTCTACTAAATCTGTGTACTCGTAAAAAATTTCGCGGATTTGGTTCGAAAGTTCTTTGTATCGATCGAATCGGGGTTTTGCAAAAATTATTTGTGGACATTTCTTAGCTGCCAACACGGAGGACATGGCGGAATGGATTCCATATTTTCTTGCTTCATAACTTGCCGCAGCTACAACGCCTCGCGAAGCGTTACCACCTACCACAAGGGGTTTCCCTCTCCACTCCGGGCGGTCTAATTGCTCGACTGAAGCATAAAAAGCATCCATGTCCACATGGATAATTTTTCGGAGTTTGGCTTCGGGATGAGAAATGGCCTCCATAGCTAACCAATATAAACAGAAAAGGGAATTCCTGAGAATTCCCTTCCTATTCGTTGGTTTAGTATGTCTTAGTTTGCTTTTACATCCAATTGCAAAGAAACTGTGTTGTAGATAAACTGGTCTTTTGCCTTGTCCACAGCATTAGCTTCATCACCATAAGAAAGACCCCAAGCAGTTCTGTCAATATTGAATCCTGCTTTTGCAGTCACGATTCCATTTTCAATAGAAACTGCAGCTGGGAACTTGATGTTTTTAGTGGTGCCTCTCATGGTCAAGTTTCCGCTGATCCAATGAGTAGGAGCCTCAGGAGAAAGTTCACTGTTAGATACTGGAGTAAATTCAGTAACAAACTCTTCTTTGTCTGTAATCACGTCTCCCGCGTTGAATACTTCTACTCCGGTAATTTCGAAAGTAGCTGTTGGGTGATTTTCTGCATCAAAGAAATCTTCAGACTGTAAATGTCCCCACAGTTTGCCATAGTTTTCTGAACCCTCTTCCAAATCCTCGATTTTCAATCCTGTAATATCGAAAGTGAAAGAACCTCCGGTAATTTGATCTCCTTGAACAGCAAGTGTTCCCGTCGTTGCAGGAATTTTACCGAAGTGCTTTCCAGCAGGCTTGTATCCAGCCCAAGAAATGGAAGTGGACTCAGGATCCAAGTTTAGGGTTTGACCTGTAACTTCAGCTACTTCTTGAGCTTCGGAAGTTTCTACTGTTTCACTAGGTCCGCCGCAAGCAAACATTAATAATGTTGCAGCTACAAATAGGCCTGATTTAGCGATAACTTTCATAGTTGATTTTTGATTTAGTTTCCTAATTAATGTATAGACACAGAACGCAAATTTCTAGAAAAAGTTTATAAGTCCGAAAAAAAATTAAAATTTGTTTTCCACTAAGTATTCCAAGAATGAAAGAGGCCTTGATCATGGAAATAAACGGTAAAAAGCCAGTTTTTGGTGAATCTTGTTGGTTAGCGCCCAATTCGACCGTTGTAGGCGATGTTGTGATGGGGGATGAGTGCACTGTTTGGTTCAATGCAGTCATCCGGGGAGATGTTCATGAGATTCGGATTGGCAATCAAACCAATATCCAAGACGGGGCTGTAATTCATTGTACCTATAAAAAGGCCGGTACTTACATCGGGAATCAGGTGTCTATCGCACACAATGCAATAGTGCATGGATGTACCATTCATGATCGGGTTTTGATTGGGATGGGGGCTATAGTAATGGATGGTGCGGTAGTGCATTCTGGGGCCGTTATTGCTGCAGGTGCGGTTGTATTAGCGAATACCGTAGTGGAGCCAAATTCTATCTATGCAGGTATGCCTGCCAAAAAAGTGAAAGATATTGGGCCAGAAATGGAAGAAGTGATTCTAAGGACTGCAAGAAATTACCCAATGTATTCGAAATGGTTCGAAAAAACATAGAATTTACTAAACCCTTCTTTTCTGAATTCGTTGATTTTTAATAACTTGTAGTTCATTTTTCAACTCATTTTTTTATGAAAACCATTGAGGATTTTGTTTCTGACAAAAGGATTTTGATAGCGCTGTTTTTCCTGATTGTAGCTCTCAATCTTTCCCTTTCCTTTTTTATGCCAAAAGAACATGCATTAGACTTAAAGTTCGCCTATACTTTTTCAGAAGCTTACCAATCTCTTTCCGAGATGGATTCTGACACTCGAAGTTTTTATCGGCTTGGGATTTGGACCCTGGACTTTCCCTACATGATTGTGTACAGTTTGTTCTTTTCTGGTATACTTTGCCGTATTTGGGGGTCCAGAATGATAATTTATATTCCTTTCTTTATTGCCGTTTTTGATTTTTTTGAAAATTTGATGGTATTGAGGATTCTAAAGTTATTTCCAATACCCAATAGGCTATTAACACTACTGGCATCTGGTTTTACTACTTTAAAATGGTTGGCCGTCGGGCTCATGTTTTTAGCAATTCTTTGGGGTCTTTGGAGACTTTATTTTTCTGGAAAATTTTCTACTTCCTCGTCATCATAATTCTGTTATCAAATTTTTATTTTTTTCCTGCAAAAAATATAAGCTTTGCAATTCGAGTTTTTTTGAATAGTTTTTCTCTGGCTTACCGATTCGGGGGCATTTCAAAAAATATATGAAAGAAGAATATTTTAAGTGGTACTCTCCCTATCTACAGCGAGATGTGCAGATGTTGGTTTTCGGTCACGCTGGATATCCCGTAGTGGTTTTTCCAACATCCAAGGGGTCATTTCATGAAAATAAAGACATGGGATTAATTGGCTCTGCTCACTGGTATATAGAGCAAGGGCTGATTCAAATCTATTGTCCGGAAAGCAATGATGCGCAAAGCTTTTACAATAAAGCTATTCATCCCCATCAGCGAATACAGAATCATGTGGCCTATGATAAAATGATTTGCCACGAGTTAGTCGAGCGAATTCGCCTTAATACTGGCACGGCTAAGGTGGTAGTAGCCGGATGTAGCTTTGGTGGCTATCATGCAGCAAATTTTGCCTTCCGGCATCCGGGCTATGTGAGTCATATGTTCAGTATGTCTGGTGCATTTGATATCCGAAATTTCATGGATGGATATAATCATGATGACATTTATTATAACAGTCCTCTTGAATATCTCCCTGGGCTTAATGATTATGAGCTTTGGAAAATGGATATCGTACTGGGTACATCCAATTGGGACATTTGCTTTGATGCCAACTTGAAATTGGCTGATGTATTGAATAAAAAACAAGTGCCTCATTGGCTCGATATCCGGCATGAGCGGGTCCATGATTGGGATGTCTGGAAAGAAATGTTCCCGCACTATTTGAGTAGAATTAAGTTTGATTAGAAATTTTATATCGAGGAATTATGAAAAAGATTGGAATACTTTTCGGAATGGAAGATACTTTTCCCCAGGCATTCATTGACCGGGTGAATCAAAAAGCAGAGAAGGGGATTGTGGCAGAAGCCGTCAAAATTGATAAAGTTATCCAAAATCAACTGACAGAATATGCGGTAATCATTGATAGGATATCTCAGGATGTTCCTTTTTATCGTGCCTATTTAAAAAATGCTGCATTAACAGGTACAGCCGTGATAAATAACCCCTTTTGGTGGAGTGCTGATGATAAATTTTTCAACAATTGTTTAGCCGACCAATTGGGAGTCCCCCTACCAAAAACAGTTATTCTTCCTTCAGCTGAGCACCCTACAGATACTACGGCGAAGTCATTTAGAAATCTCCAGGCTCCTTTGGATTGGGAGAGTATTTTCAATTATGTGGGCTTTCCGGCATACATGAAACCTTACGCTGGTGGCGGATGGAAGAATGTCTACCGTCTTGAAAACAAAGAAGAGTTTTTCCAAAAGCACCCTGAAACCGGTCAATTGGTTATGTTGCTTCAGGAAGAAATCGTTTTTGATGAATACTTCAGAGTGTATTGTTTAGGAGGAAAGGCGGTTCGAATTATGGAATATGAACCTAGAAATCCGCACCATCTTCGCTACGTGGTGGACAGGGCACCTGCTTCTAAAAAACTATTAGCAAAGGTGAAAGAATATACCCTTACCCTTTGCAAAGGATTGGGATATGATTTCAATACGGTTGAATTTGCTGTTAGGGATGGAATTCCATATGCGATTGATTTCGGAAATCCGGCTCCTGATGCAGACGTGAACTCTGTAGGACAGGAAAATTTCGAATGGGTAGTAGAGGAAGCAGCAAATATGGCGATTCGCTACGCAAAAGTTCAAAAGCCAGGAAAAATAAATTTGACCTGGGGTACTTTCATGAGGGATGCCGTGGAGGCTACCAAACGTTTTTAGGTTTTAAATCTATTTTTCATGTGCGCTCAAATAAAAAAATTACCTCGATTTACGATAGGGGTAGAGGAAGAATATCAGATCATTGATCCGGAAACGCGAGATCTTCGATCCCATATGTCCAAAATTGTGGACGGAGGGAAGATTCAACTTCGTGAGCAGGTCAAGGCTGAGATGCACCAGTCTGTCGTAGAGGTAGGAACTAATATTTGTCAAAATGTCCAAGAGGCCCGGAAGGAAGTCGCCTTTTTGAGAAATAAAATTTCAGAATTAGCAGGTCAGCAAGG
>JABXHZ010000285.1 GCA_013373335.1 Cyclobacteriaceae bacterium
ATGCCAAAAGCACCCGAAATTTATCGGGTGCTTTGATAATTGGTTTAGCTAAATTACTTCTTGTCTTCGCTAACCTCTTCGTAATCCACATCAGAGACTCCGTCTCCGCTTTCGCTTGCACTTGAGGCGCCCGCATCAGCACCAGGCTGAGCACCGGCTCCCTGAGTAGCGTTGTAGATTTCCTGAGAAGCAGCTTCCCAAGCCTTGTTTAGATCCTCTATTCCAGAGTCCACTCCGGCCAAATCCTGAGACTGGTGTGCAGCTTTCAACTTGTCCAAAGCTCCGTTGATGGCAGTTTTGTTACCTTCAGAAAGCTTATCGCCATATTCTTTCAACTGCTTTTCAGTCTGGAAAATCAAGCTGTCTGCCTGGTTGAGTTTTTCGATCTTTTCTTTTTCTGCCTTGTCAGCCGCCGCATTTGCTTCAGCTTCCCGCTTCATTCGGTCAATGTCCTCCTGAGAAAGGCCTGAAGAAGCTTCGATCTTAATTTTCTGCTCTTTACCAGTTCCTTTATCCTTTGCGGATACGTTGAGGATACCGTTTGCGTCAATGTCGAAAGTAACTTCGATCTGAGGGACCCCTCTTGGTGCTGGTGGAATATCTGTCAACTGGAATCTACCGATGGTTCGGTTGTCCTTAGCCAAAGGTCTTTCACCTTGAAGCACGTGGATGTCTACCGCAGGCTGATTGTCAGCTGCAGTGGAGAATACTTCCGATTTCTTAGTCGGAATGGTAGTGTTTGCTTCGATCAATTTGGTGAATACTCCGCCCATGGTTTCGATTCCAAGAGACAAAGGAGTTACATCCAATAGAAGCACGTCTTTCACTTCTCCGGTTAGGACCCCACCTTGAATTGCAGCTCCAATGGCCACTACTTCATCAGGGTTTACACCTTTAGAAGGCTTCTTTCCAAAGAACTTCTCAACTTCCTCCTGGATTTTTGGAATTCGGGTTGATCCACCAACCAAGATTACTTCATCAATATCAGAAGCACTTAGTCCAGCATCTTGAAGCGCTTTTTTACAAGGATCCATGGTGCGCTTCACCAAGTTTTCAGAAAGTTGTTCAAACTTAGCTCTGCTCAATGTTCTCACCAAGTGCTTTGGTCCAGTCTGAGTAGCTGTGATATATGGTAAGTTAATTTCGGTAGAAGAGGAACTGGAAAGTTCGATTTTAGCCTTTTCAGCAGCTTCCTTCAATCTTTGAAGGGCCATTGGGTCCTTTCTAAGATCGATTTGCTCTTCAGTCATGAATTCGTCAGCAAGCCAGTTGATGATCACCTGGTCAAAGTCATCTCCTCCCAAGTGTACATCACCGTTTGTTGATTTTACTTCGAATACACCGTCTCCTAATTCAAGGATTGAAATATCGAATGTACCACCGCCAAGGTCATACACAGCGATTTTCATGTCTTGATTTTTCTTATCCATACCGTAGGCCAAAGCGGCTGCGGTAGGCTCGTTGATGATACGCTTCACTTCCAATCCGGCAATTTGTCCGGCTTCTTTGGTAGCTTGACGCTCAGCATCATTGAAATATGCTGGTACAGTAATTACTGCTTCTGTTACTTCTTGACCCAAGAAGTCTTCAGCAGTGCTCTTCATTTTTTGAAGAATCATTGCAGAAATTTCCTGTGGGGTGTAAGAACGATCACCGATTTTGATAGCTACGGTGTCATTTGGTCCTTGCTCCACTTTGTAGGAAGCATGTTTTTTCTCTTCGGATACTTCAGAGAATTTTTTACCCATGAATCTCTTTACAGAAGAAATGGTGTTTGCAGGGTTGGTGATTGCCTGACGCTTAGCAGGATCACCTACTTTTCGCTCTCCATTTCCATTGTCAAGAAAAGCTACAATAGATGGGGTAGTTCTTCTTCCTTCACTGTTTTGGATGACTACAGGCTCATTTCCCTCCATTACGGCTACGCAGGAGTTGGTGGTACCCAAGTCAATGCCTATAATTTTTCCCATGATTATAAATTTTTATTTAGTTTCTGATTCGATTTATTTCCTACGCTTCAATGCTTATGCCATCCGATATTTTTGGGTTTTTTGTGTCACAATGTCAGATTGACTGGCAGAGTCTACGAATTTATCCTTCATAATGGCACGATTAATTTCTTGAAATCTGAGATTGTGACAGAATTTTTTCTAAATCACTGTGCAACCTTTTCCCTTTGGCCATCATCTTTTTGTTATGAGACTATTTTTTGGCAAAAAACGAAGTCAAGACCGGATTAAGTGGACCTTAATTTTGCTTCTATTGGTGGTTTTTACCATTTTTTCCCGGGTTGGTTTCGGACTCCTGTTGATCAAACAGTGGTTTTTTTAACCATCATTCCTAGAAATTTAAAAATTTGCTCAGGAGAATTAACTTGCCGAACTTACAGGAGTTAAACAATGGGATCACTTATTATTCAGGATATTTTTATTTACCCGATCAAATCTTTGGGTGGAATTAGGTTGGAAAAAGCTAGCGTGGAGGAAAGAGGTTTTTCCTTTGATCGACGTTGGATGTTGGTTGATGAAGATGGAGTTTTTGTATCTCAGCGGACTTTCCCAAAGCTAGCTTTGCTCCAAGTAAAACTTTCCTCAAAAGGTCTTTCCGTGTTTCCAAAGAATGAACCTAATCATTCCATTTTAATACCATTTGATCAGGAAAGTAAAGAGTCTGTCAAAGTGGTTGTTTGGGATGATTCCATGGCTGCCAAATTGGTAGATTCAAGTTTTGATCATTGGTTTTCTGAATTTTTGGGGAAGAAGGTTCGACTTGTAAAAATGCCAGAATCAACCCACAGATTGGTAAGTCCAAAATATGCCGTCAAGGGAGAGTCTGTCAGCTTCGCTGATGGAATGCCCTACTTGTTGATAGGGCAAGAATCACTGAATGATTTAAATCAGAGATTAGAAGAACCGGTGTCCATGGATCGCTTTCGCCCTAATTTGGTTTTTTCGGGAGGGGAGCCTTTCCAGGAGGATTCTTTTAAGAAACTAAAGATTGGAACAGTGGATTTTCAAGTGGTGAAGCCTTGTGCACGCTGTGTTTTGATTACCGTTGATCAAGGAACGGGAATAAAAGGGAAGGAGCCACTCCAAACCCTTTCATCTTACAGAACACAGGGAAACAAAGTTCTTTTTGGCCAGAATATGGTTGCTCTTGGGGAAGGAGTTGTAAAGCTTGGGGATGAAATTAGGCTAATCGAATAAATAGCTTAACGAAAATCCTTCACTGTTTGAATAAATACCTTTACCATTTCCGGGTCAATATCCGGGTAAACTCCGTGTCCCAAATTGGCAATGTGTCTGCTGCCTCGAAACTGCTCCATCATATTTTGAGTCGCTTCTCGTACTTGCTCGGGTGATCCGTAAAGTGCTGCGGGATCTAAATTGCCTTGCAGGGTTTTATTAGGGCCAATGAATTTTCTTGATTCTGCAATTCCCATATTCCAGTCCAAACCAATCGTTTCACAATTCAATTTACCCATGGATTCTCTTGCAAAAAATGCCCCTTTTGCAAAAACAGTTTTAGGGACATCTTGTATAGCATCACAAATCTGAGAAATGTAGCGAAGGGAAAATTCCTCATATTGATCTGGACCTAAAATTCCAGCCCAAGAATCAAAAATTTGAATTAAATCTGCTCCTGCTTCAATTTGAGCCTTCAGATAATTAATGGTACTGTCAGTAATCATCTGAAGTAAACGATGTGAAAAGGCAGGTTCTCGGTACAGCATCGCTCTTGCTTTGGAAAAAGTCTTGCTGCCGCTTCCCTCGATCATGTAAGCAAAAATAGTCCAAGGAGCTCCTGCAAATCCGATGAGAGGCACTCTGCCATTCAGATTTTTCTTGGTGATTTCAATCGCTTTGATGACATAGTTTAGATCATTTGCACCGTCAGCGATTCTTAATTTTTTTAAATCAGCTTCTGAAGCGACAGTGTTTGGAAACCAAGGACCTCGCTTTTCAACCATTTCATAGGGTAGGCCCATGGCTTCTGGAATTACCAGAATATCCGAGAAAATAATTGCTGCATCTACTCCTAATAAATCCACTGGCTGTATAGTTACCTCGGCTGCCAATTCTGGAGTTTGTGCCAATTCGATAAAACCTGAAACGGACTCTCGAACAGCCCGATATTCCGGAAGGATTCGCCCAGCCTGACGCATCAACCATACTGGTGTGCGTTCTACTTTTTCACCTTTTGCTGCTCGAAGCAGTAGATCATTTTGGAGTTGCATGCTGCAAAGATAGGAAGCAAATAATATTTGGAATAAAAAAAACAGGATCGCAGCAAGGCTTCAATCCTGTTTGTGGTAGAAGTTGGTTTAGCTTATCTTAATTCTTGGATTTAGGCTTGATTCTTATAAAATCTTCATCTTCAAGCCCCAATAATTTGGTGACTGCCTCGTAATTGGAGAAGTCTATTCTAGAACCAGCAAAATCTGCCGGCACAATTACGATACGGAATAACTGATTATCCGTCCAGTCTGAAGAAAGTAATCCATAATCCAATGGCCCGTCCAAAAAGACCGAAAAGTCAAATCGTGTAAAGTCATAATTGTACATCAATACACCTTCTTCAAAGAAAATGGTTTGGGGAAGTGGTCTCCAAATAGGGGTATTTCCGTCCTCTTCCCATCGGATGTAAACAAGTACAACATCACTTTCTAAAATAGCTGGGTCAAATTCAAACAGCTCACGGTAATCGTTTGCTTCAGTAAAATCCACGTCTACTTCAAAAGCTTCGCCGACTATGGTGACTCCGTCTAATCCATCTTGTCCGGGAGGGCCTGGAGGTCCTGCAGGACCTTCACAGCCTTGGAATGCAAACATTGTTGCAAAACCAAATATTGCGATTAGTTTTTTCATAAAATTTTATTTGGCTCGGTAATAATTAATGTCACGAAAATTTCAGAAATAGGTTTGGTTAAAAAATGTAAAAAGGGACTAATTCTCTATTGGAGCAATCACATGTACCTCATTTTCAGAGATTATCTTGTCGATAAGAATTTCAGATAATTCAAGTTTTGCCGAGTCTGCAAATTCCTCAAGACGGCTTTTTACCTTCTCGGGTCCAGGCATAACCCAACGGTTTCCTTG
This sequence comes from Cyclobacteriaceae bacterium, assembly GCA_013373335.1. Lineage (GTDB taxonomy): Bacteria > Bacteroidota > Bacteroidia > Cytophagales > Cyclobacteriaceae > Algoriphagus. Next base: position 5,100 of record JABXHZ010000285.1, read on the forward strand.
AATTATTGCAAGTAAATAACGGTTCTCTTGAAATATCCGTTGCTCATATTCATCTCCTACCAGTAACTGATCCAATCCCACAAATACACGCATTGTGTCCAATTTGCCTGCAGGCTCTACTTCATAGATCGTATGCAAAAAGCTACCAGGGTGCAATGATTTTTCAGTCTCAATTTTTACAAATGCCTCTTTCAAGGAAGGGTCTTGTGGTGTCCCTACATAATAAATCCCGGAAAGAGGGGCAGGTTTTTGATTTACGATTGTAATCTGAATGGGATTATTTCCTCCTAGATAATTGAAGAAAATCATCCCGCCTAAAACTGCAAAGGCCAGAAATACTAGGATGACGGTAATTTTTCTGCTCATGGATTAGAACAAATAGCGAACGCCTATTCCTCCTTGACCTTTGATATGACCGACTCGGTCCAATAATTCCAAAAACATTCCTACTTCTGCAAATACTGAAATAGGTAATTCATCAAAGTAATATTCCCCTCCTACGAAGGCTTCAGGACCAAAATCTACATTACTTCGTTGCTCGTTGAAAGTTCCTCCATTCTCTCCTGCTCCGAGATTATAAGTATAGCTTACTTGAGTGGTTCGTAACTGAGCTCCTGCTCCAGCATATCCGAGCAGGTATCCTTGAGCTATGTCAAAAACATCTGTAAAATCTTCATGATAAGCCACTCTTGCATGGAGCGAAACCCCTTTGCTAGCGTTATGTCCGATGTAAAAGGCATTGGAGCTTGGAGGATTGTTTTCAAAATCCCGTTGGTAATAGCTGGGGCTGTTGACTCCTCCGCTACCGATCATTACTTCCCAAGAAAAATAATCATCAAAGAAATCTTTGTAAGTCAAAGAGAAAGGTTCTCCTAACCGAATGCCTGCTCCTCTTTCCTGAGCTATCCCTAAAAAAGGTAGAAGGAATAGCAAAAATGCTAATCTATGTTTCACGTTATTCTAGTTGGTTTAATTAATTCAAGCAAATTCCAGGCTAGATTGCCATGGTCTTGAGTTGCATTTGATGAAGTTGGGTGTAGTAGCCTCCCTTTTCGAGTAACTCATCATGTTTTCCTTGCTCCACTATTTCACCTTTATTCAAAACGATGATGTTGTCCGCTTTTTGAATGGTGGATAAACGGTGAGCAATCACAATGGATGTTCTTCCTTTCATCATTTTTTCAATGGACTCTTGAATAAGTTCCTCTGTTTCGGTGTCTACGGAGCTTGTGGCTTCATCCAAAATGATAATTTCAGGATTGTAAACCATCGCACGAACGAAAGAAATTAACTGGCGCTGACCTACCGAAAGCGTGGCGCCTCTTTCCATGACATTGTAGTCCAAACCTCCAGGAAGTCGTTCGATAAATTTCCGGGCCCCAACCATTTCAGCTGCTTCCAAAACTTGTTCGCGACTAATATTTGGGTTTCCTAGGGTGATATTGTAGTAGATGGTATTGGAAAACAAAAATACATCTTGAAGGACGACTCCAACATGCTTTCGTAAAGTTCCGAGTTCGAAATCCCGAATGTCAATGCCGTCAATAGTGATTGCGCCTTTGTTGATTTCGTAAAATCTGGAAAGCAAATTGATTACGGAAGATTTACCAGCACCAGTGGCTCCAACTAAGGCTACGGTTTGTCCACTTTTAACGGAGAAATTGATGTTTTTCAAGACATAATCCTCGTCTATGTAGGCAAACCAAAGGTCTTTGAATTCAATGTTTCCTTTAACTTTTTCCGGCTTAAAATCTCCCTCGTTAGCAATGTGTTCATCACTATCAAGTAGTTTGAAAATTCTTGAAGAACTTACAACCCCCATTTGTAATGTGTTGAAGCGGTCTGCAATCATGCGGATAGGTCTGAAAAACAATTGGAGGTACATGATAAAGGATATCAAAACCCCAACTTGTAATTCTAGTCCCAAAACCCCTACTGCTCCATACCATACTACCAGGCCGATACCAATCGCTTGGATAATCTCTGCTACCGGGAAGTAAATAGAATAATATAAAACCGAACGAATATGGGCAGTTCGATGCTCCCGGTTGATTTCTTTGAACTTTTCAAATTCCCGATCCTCCCTGTTGAATATCTGAACAATATTCATCCCAGTGATATGCTCTTGGAGAAAGGAATTTAGGTTGGAAACAGCATTACGGACATCATTGAAGGTGACCTTGATTTTTTCTTTAAAGATGTAGGTCGAAATAATCATCAAGGGTAAAGTACACAAACTGACCAGCGTGAGCTTCCAGTCAATGTAAAACATGACACTCAAAATGGTTACTAACTGAAGCAAATCTCCGATAATAGCTGCCAATCCTTCGCTGAAGACATCAGCCAATGTTTCGATATCGGAAATATTCCGGGTAACCAATCTTCCAATTGGAGTATTGTCAAAAAACTTGAGTTTTAAGCGGAGTAAATGATCAAATAACTTGATGCGGATATCCCGAATAATCACTTGCCCAATCCAGCCCGAAAAGTAGGTGTGAGCCCATTGTACAACTGCTTGAAGGATCATTAGACCGATCAAGATATAAACCATACGAACTAGACCTGCAGTATCTCCTATAGCAATATGGTCATCGATGGCAACTTGAATGAAGTATGGCCGGGTCGGTGCTAAAATTGCCAAGGAAATTGTTAAAAATACCAAAAAATAAAACTGAAGCTTATACGGCTGCACATAGCGGTAAAGCTGCTTCAGTACTTTGGTGTCTACAATTTCACCGGAAGAAGTTTTTTCTTTTTCTAAACTCAAGGTTTTTCAATCTAGGTAAATTTCTCGGGGATAAACCACCCGACTTAAAAAAAGACCTTTAGCAGGAGCGGCCTTTCCCGCTTTGCCTCGGTCTTTGGATTGGATAATCTCCACCATATCTTCAGGTTCTTTTTTACCAACCCCAATCTCCACCAAAGTTCCGACAATTGCCCGTACCATCCCACGCAAAAATCGATTGGCGGTTATATGGAATAACAATTCCTCTTCTTTTTGTTCCCAACGGGCAGACATTATTGTACAACGAAAATGATTGACTTCCGTTTGGACCTTGCTAAATGCTTCAAAATCTTGGTCTCCTAATAAAAACTGGGCTGCCTGATTCATCTTTTCAACATCCAGATTTCCGAAAAAAGTCCAGGCTAATTCATCTATAAAAGGGCTTTTCTGAAAGATGATTCTATAAAAATAGGACCGTTCCAGTGCATCAAAACGGGCGTGAGATCCAGGTTTGACTGCTCGGACTGCCTTAATCCCAATGGATTTCGGAAGGATTCCATTCAAGGCTTTAATTAATCTTTCAGACTCAAATGGAACATCGCAATCGAAATGACAAACTTGGTGGGTAGCATGGACCCCGGTGTCTGTCCTTCCACTTCCGAGAATGGTTATGGGTTTTTGAAAGTAGGTGGAAAGGGCAGATTCTATGGATTCTTGAACCGAAAAGGCATTTTGTTGGATCTGCCAGCCGTGAAAAGGCTTGCCATGGTAGCTTAATTCAATGAAAAAGCGTTGGGTTTGGCTCATAGCTCACAAAGATACAATTCCCTTAGCATTCCTTGAGCAGAATTTAACTTTCCTTGTGAAAGCGGGGATTAGAGCTTTTCTTTGCTAAAAATTTTATAATCATGATTCAACGAATTCAAACCATATTCTTGTTTTTAGTAGTAGTCTGCATGGGGGCGAGTATCAGTTCTCCCTATTGGTTGCAAGCACAGGAAGCTACAGGGGAAAGCTGGGAACTGACAGCTTTTATGTTGACTCACATGGATGCTGCAGGAGAAACGTTGGATTCTTCCTCGACTTGGTATATGGCCACCTTAGCTTCCTTTTCAGGACTATTGGCTCTGATTTCCATTTTTCAATATAAAAACCGAACCCGTCAGATGATGTTTAATATGATTAATAGCTTGATCATGGTGGGCTTGGTTGTAGCCGTTTTTCTGACGACAAATAGTGTGAATTCTGAAATCAACGCTATGGAATCAGGTTCGTATCAGGTTGGATTTTGGGTGATTTTGGCAGCGATGGTCTTCAATATGCTCGCTAACCGATTTATTCGAAAAGATGAAGCCTTAGTCCGGTCTGTGGATCGGATTCGATAAATAGAAAAAATTAGAGCCGGCATATGCCGGCTTTTTTATTGATTTATGTGACAAAACTCAACCATTTATCTCTGAGCATTTTTTATTTTACATGCGATCAATTTGCAAGCCATGAAATTCGAGACTAGAGCCATTCACTTGGGAAACCACATCACAGACAATACAGGGTCAGTAGTTCAGCCAATCACCCTCAGCACAACTTTTGAGCATGGAAATGAAGCCAACTTACTTTACACTCGTGCTGGAAACCCAAATCGATTGGCTTTGGAAGAACTCATTGCCTCCTTAGAACAAGGGGTGGATGCTGCTGCTTTTTCTTCCGGAAATGCTGCAGGCACGGCTGTTTTTCAGGCATTGGAGCCAGGTTCCCATATCATCGCTCCGGACGATATGTATCATGGACTTCATAATTCCATGACGATCCTATTCAAAGGAATTCACGAAGTGAGTTTTGTGGATATGAGTAATTTGGAGGAAGTAAAAGCTGCCATCCGGTCAAATACGAGACTCATTTGGGTCGAAACTCCCTCCAATCCGCTTTTAAAAATTACAGATATTCGAAAAGTTGCCGAAATAGCCCATGAGCAAAAAGCAATTTTGGCCTGTGATAACACATTCGCAACTCCTGTGTTCCAAAACCCACTTTTATTGGGAGCGGATATTGTCATGCATAGCAGCACGAAATATTTTGGAGGACATAGTGATATTCTTGGAGGGGCATTAGTCACCAAAGAGAAAAACGATTTTTGGACTAAAATCCGGACCATTCAACGAGTGGGAGGAGCGGTACCATCTCCGACAGACTGTTATTGGCTGGGTCGAAGTATCAAATCTTTGGCTTATCGAATGAAAGGTCATGCTGAACATGCGATGGTGTTAGCAGATTATTTTTTATCACATCCAAAAGTTGAACGAGTTTATTATCCAGGGTTAAAAAATCACCCCGGTCATGAGATAGCATCTTCTCAAATGAGTGGGTTTGGTGGGGTCGTGTCCATTCAAGTCAAGGGAGGAGCAGCTGCTGCAGACAAGTTGATCAGTGAGCTTCACCTTTTTGCCAATGCCACTAGTTTGGGAGGGATTGAAAGTTTGATTGAGCGGAGAGCTGCTGTGGAGGGTCCTGAAACTTTAACACCCCAGAATCTGATTCGAGTTTCGGTGGGCTTGGAGCATACTGAGGATTTATTGACTGATTTAGATCAAGCTTTTGCGAAAATTTGATCAAAATGAGATTTTTAAGGCATTTTGATTAAAAAAACATCCTTTTAAACAGAATTTTCTTTTGCAAACGTCTTTTTCTAAAGATTTTTCTTAAATTTTATTTGATTTTTATTTCAATGCTTTATTATGCCAGCACAATCCCTGGAGTTAATTTTAGGTAGGCAGTTTGTAGATACGTTGTCTCTACCGGCTTTTTTGGTAGATCCAGAAGGTAACTTGTTGTTTTACAATGAACCAGCTGAAGTAATCTTTGGGCTTAATTTCGGAGAAACTGGAGGTATGCGAGTGGAAGAATGGGCTACCATATTCACCCCATATGATGATCAGGGTAATCCCCTAGCTCCCGAAGAACTCCCTTTAGTCAAAACACTTCAAGATCTGAAGCCTAATTCTGGCTCTTTTTATATTCACAGCCTATCAGGAAAAGAAATTCATATCGAAGTCACTTCTTTTCCAATTATCGCCCGCCAGGATCGATTCTTGGGTGCGATGGCTATATTTTGGAAAATTGACCCATGATGAAGATCAAAGTATGGGGCTGTCGTGGCTCACTCCCCTCGCCTGGACCAGAAAACAATTTTTATGGAGGAAATACTTCTTGTGTTGAAGTCACGGATGGGGAAACCTTTTTGATTTTGGATGCAGGTTCTGGTATTCAGCGTTTAGGGCGATTTATAGATAGAAACATAAAAGAGATCCATATTTTACTCACCCATTTGCATATTGATCATACAATGGGAATGGGTTTTTTTCTACCGCTATATGATCCTTCGGTTAAGGTTCATTTTTGGGGTCCAAGTTCATCTGTGACACCATTATTGCAAAGACTTCGGAAATTTTTTTCACCCCCAATGTTTCCGGTAAGGCTAGCCGATTTGCCCAATCACCCGGAAATCCATGAATTAACCTATGATGATTTTTCCATTGGGAATTTTCAAGTCCATTCTGAATACGTTTGCCATCCTGGCCCTACTTTGGGATTTCGAATTCAGTTGGGTAATTCCACTATTGCCTATATTCCTGATCATGAGGTGCGTTTAGGATCAACCAACTTCCCAAATAATCCAGAGTGGACAAGTGGTTTTGAATTAGCAAATAAAGTTGACTTACTCTTTCATGATGGAGGTTATACCACCCCAGAATATGATCAAAAAATAGGTTGGGGGCATAGCGCTGTTCAAGATTCAATTGAATTTGCGACTCTTTGCCAGGTAAAACGTATGGCGATTTTTCACCATGAACCCAATAATACCGATGAACAATTGGATGCTATTTTGGCAGATGCCTTGGAAGGAAAGAATTTGAATTTTCCGATAGAACTTTGTAAGGAAGGTGCTGAGTATTTTTTATAAAGGCTCAGCTTTAAAAAACGTATTATCCATCGCTATTTCTTGTTATTAAGTAGTCGATTTCCCTATTTGAGGAAATAAAATTGATTTTTGAATTATGAAGAAAGTATTGGTTGCAACCGGTGGTGGAGATTGTCCAGGTTTGAATGCTGTATTGAGAGGAATTGCCAAGCGGGCTGCTCAAGAGAAGGGCTGGGAAGTTTGGGGGAGTTACGAGGCATTCAATGGTATCATGGATACACCTCCTCGGTTGATTCGCTTGGATGATTCCAAAACAGCCGGAATACATGTATTAGGAGGGACGATAATCGGAACAACTAACAGAGGCAATCCACTGAGATTTTCAGTGAAAAAGGCTGACGGGACGGTTGTTTTGGAAAACCGACTAAGTGATTTGGTGGATCGGATTAAAGAATTAGGTTTTGATGCAGTGATAAATATTGGAGGGGATGGTTCTCAGGAAATTTCCCAAGCATTATTTGAAGCAGGAGTCCCGGTTGTTGGTGTACCAAAGACTATTGATAATGATCTTTCTTCCACTGATTTCACCTTCGGCTTTCAAACTGCCGTTCAGATCGCATCAGATTCATTGGATCGGCTGGTGACTACTGCAGCGAGCCACCATCGGGTGATGATTATGGAAGTTATGGGTAGAAATGCTGGTTGGATTGCCTTGTACACTGCGATTTCAGGTGGAGCAGAAGTCTGTTTGATCCCGGAGATTCCTTATGACTTAGAAAAAGTAATCGAAAAGATTCGTGACCGATATGATAACGGTAGAGGTTTTGTAAATATCGTAATCGCGGAAGGAGCTCATGCGAAAGATGGAACTGTAACCGGTGTTCAGGGCGAGGCCGGAAGAAATTCGGTGAGGCTTGGTGGAGTGGCTTTTACGCTGAGTCAGCAGCTTAAGGATGCAGGATTGGAAGCAGAAATACGAGAAACTGTACTGGGACATACTCAGCGAGGAGGGACACCAATAGCCTTTGACAGAGTGATTGCCTCTGTTTTTGGAGTGAAGGCAATGGAATTGGTTTTGGAAGGAAAATTCGGGCAGCTGGTAGTTTTGAGGAATAATGATTATAGCTCTGTACCCATTACAGAGGCAATCAAAACCTACCATGTGGTAAATCCCGAGGGGACACTAGTACATGCTGCTAAAGGTTTGGGAATTAGTTTCGGTGACTAAAAAATAGATATTCCTTTTGCCATAAGCCCAGCAAAGATGGGGATAATTGATAGAATGATGAGCTCTATTCGAATTGACCAAATGATTCCTTTTGGAATTTCTACTTTTTGATTTTGATTTCCTTTTCCCTGTCGGATGAAGAAGACAGTGGGATAAATTGAAATCAATCCGATAATAATAAATAGCCCTAATTTCAGGTGAAAAGTGGGATTTTGACTATAAAACTCGGTTGGCTTGCCATATCCACCCAGCCAGAGAGATAGTCCTACAATTAGCAAGGAAAGAGCTGAAATTCCATAAACAGCATCGATACGACTGAGCAGCTTGATCTGTTTTCTTGAGAGATTCTTGTCGAGAAGAAAAAATTCTGCGAATAAAGTTCCGGCCAGTGTAAATACCGAGATAAAGTGAAGATAACGAAGGAGGAGTTCCATGGTCTCATGAAATTGAATCTTAAAAAGGTATAAAAATTAATTCAAATCTTTTTTGACTCTAACTAAGAATTCTCCTCCTTCGCTTAGGTTGGTTTGGTTTAATAAATTGGTATTGTCAGTGTCAACGAAGGATAGGCTCTGGGAATGGCTCCGGTATATCTCGGCATATTCATAGGTTGATACTTGAAGCTCAATTCGGCAGCTTTTCTTGCATTGCTTCCCGAACTGATAAAAAAGGGAATACTAGCCAACATGGAGCCTCCACCTGCCACAAATAAATATACACCGGTTTCAATGTCACCCCAGGAAGCCGAATCAGAATTTCCTATTACTAGGCTAGCTCCAAAGAGAACAGCTCCTGCACCAAGTAGAACAAATCCTGTAGTTTCCTGTCTTTTACTTTTTTCCAAGTAATCCTGTTTGGTCATTTGCTGAGCAAAGCTTGGATAAGCTGCTCTAATAAGCGTCGCCACCACGAATGCGGCGATGAACAACTTTTTCATGGCTAAAGTGATTTGATGAAGAAAATTTCAGTGATTGAAGCTAAATTTCTAAAAGCTTAAAACCGCTGATTTATAGCTTAAGAAAAATTGATTATAATCAGAAATTTGTACTAAAAAAGAAACCCCTCGCTTGGAGGGGTTTGCTTTTTATTTTAGTTGTGAAAAGAAATTATCAAAGTGGAGTATTAATTCTCTGGATACCAATTTCGTAGTCTAACATCTACATTAGGAGCTTGGCCCTGAACCAGGGTTTTGAATTTTTCTACATCACTAAGTCCGTCTGTTCCTCTGTAGTGGTAAGGATAAACAATGGTTGGCTTGAATTCAGAAACAGCGCTGGCTGCTTGATCCACGTCCATGGTATAGGGTAAGTTCATACAGACAAAGGCTACGTCAATATTTTCCAAGGCTCTCATTTCTGGAATATCTTCTGTATCTCCTGAGAAATAAAAACTCTTTCCTCCTAATTCAACGATATAGCCATTTCCTCTTCCTTTGGGATGTCTGCTATCATCGGTTTCAGGCAAATTGTACATGGGGATAGCCTCAATTCTGCTCCCCAAAATAGTTTCTACATCCCCATTTCCAAGGACGATGATGCTTCGATATTTTTCAGCCGGAAGCTTTTCCGCTACAGCTTGAGGTGCAACAATCACTGCTTGTGATAAATCAAGTCCATCAAGCGTTTCTTGGTTGTGATGATCGCCATGAATATCTGTGATCAAAACCAGGTCTGCTGGATTTTGAGATTGAAAGCGCTCAGCTCCTCCGTATGGGTCTACATAGATTGTCATGTCTTTGTAGTCCAGTGTCAAAGAACCGTGAAGGATTGGTGTGATTTTGACGTCTTGATCATCCGTCTGGATTAAATCCTGTGAAAAACCACAAATCGGTAGTATCACAAGTAGTAATGAGTATAACTTTTTCATATTGGTAAAATTGGAGGTTTTTTGATGTAGAAAAGAAGTAAAATCCTCTTCCTTGAAATAACCTTCAATTTATCCGATAGTTTTTAGAATGATAAAAAATTCCCGATTCTGCACTTAGATTCCATTCAAAAGAAATGGAGCCCAATATTTTGGTGCTCGGAATTGTTCTCCTCCTTGTCCTGTTGCCAAAGCTCGTTTTATGGTGTTTAGCGCAGAAAAGGGATCCTCTCCATCTACAAGGAGTATTTTGAATAAGTTTTCTTTGGTAAAAAGCTTTACCTTTTCCATTTAGCAAGGCTTTCTTTTCAATTGGTGAAAAGAAGTCCATGATTTCAACCGATTTTGGGATTGATCATTTTTATTCTTCCAAATGAAATCAATAGTTTGATTTGAAA
>JABXHZ010000240.1 GCA_013373335.1 Cyclobacteriaceae bacterium
GCTCCAAGGAGCATGGTGTTTTGGAGAAATTTTCTTCTTGATGACATGAGGTTATTGGGTTATTGATTAATAAATGGAGGGAGCAATAGTTATAAGATGTCTTCTACTAGCTGTTTTGCCACCGAGCCCTTCTTACTGCTCACTGTTAACTGCCTACTGTTAAAGGGGGCGAACCCAGATATTTCTGAATCGAACTGGATTTCCATGATCCTGAAGTTTGATTGGAAGTTCTTCTGGATGCGCCTGGTAATTTGGAATTCCTATATATTCCGTAGGACCTCTTAGAATCACATGGTTTTGAACCAAAACTCCGTTAATCAAAACTGTCACGGTTGCAGGAGAGGTAAGCACCCCATTTTTGTCAAAACGAGGAGCTTTGAAAATAATATCGTAATAATTCCACTCACCTGGAGCCCGTAATGGATTGACCAAAGGAGGATATTGCTTGTAGATACTTCCTGCTTGCCCGTTTGTATAGGTTTTACTTTCATAACTATCCAAAATCTGGACCTCATACAGCCCCATTAGGAAAAAGCCCGAATTACCTCTTCCTTGCCCTTCTCCTTTTATTTCAGTAGGTGCTGACCATTCAATATGGTATTGAGCATCTCCAAACGGCAACTTTGACTGGATATCTCCTTTCCCTGCCATTACAACCAATTCACCATTTTCAATCTTCCATTCCGCAGGACTGGAGCCATCTTTTGCAGAAACAAAATTATTCAAGCTACTTCCATCAAAAAGGACAATAGCATCAGAAGGGGGTAAATTATTTTGAGTTCCAGGTGTGATTTTAGGAGGTACCGGCGTGTAAAACTCCGTTGCTTGAGGAGGAATTGGAGGTGGTGTTTGCTCCTGAGCGATCACCACAACAGATCCTACTAGAACAAATACAGCTGTGAAAAAGAGCTTATGGTAAATTTTCATAGATGAAATAAGTTAGGGTTTAGAAAATGAATGAATAAATTAAGGGCTATTGTCCTGAATCAAAAGACCATTAATGGATTTTTGATTGTATGGGGCGAAAGCTTTCCTAATTTTCTGAAAAATACAGCATATGAAAAAATTATACCTTGTATTGATCGCTTTCTTAATTGGACTTGGACAATCAAACGCTCAATCCGAATATTTCTTCCCTGAAGAAAGTTTCGATCCAGCCATCCCGTCTCCTGAAGAGTTTTTGGGATACCACATTGGAGATTGGCATACGCGCTACGACCTGATAGTCAAGTATTTTGAAAAACTTGATGAAATAAGTGATTTAGCAAGCCTTCAAACCATAGGCTACACCCATGAACATCGACCAAAAGTCATCTTGACTATTGCCTCTCCTACTCATATGAATGATTTGGAGCAAATCCGGCAACAGCAGCTTAAACTTGCCGATCCAACCCAAGAAAAACCGGATGTAAGTACTATGCCTGCCATAGTTCATTTGGGATATGGGGTACATGGAAATGAACCTTCTTCCGCTGAAGCAGCCATGCTGACTGCTTATTGGGTTTTGGCAGGTCAATCGGATCTCGCAAAGCGTGTTCGGGAAGAGGCTGTTGTCCATATTGACCCTACTCTAAATCCAGACGGAAGGGATCGACACAGTCTATGGGCGGATTCCAATAAGGGTTTTCCTCCCGTTGCAGACCCTTTGGACCGAGAACATAACGAGGCCTGGCCAGGAGGTAGAACGAATCATTATTGGTTTGATTTGAACCGCGATTGGCTTCCCCTTGCCCATCCAGAATCCCAGGTAAAAGTAGAATGGTACCATCAATGGTATCCTAACGTAACCACTGATTTCCATGAAATGGGGACGAATAGCACTTACTTCTTTGAGCCTACCAAACCTTATGGATCAGAAAATCCGGTAGTACCAAGAAAGAACTACGACGATATTAATCCGCTTTTTGCAAAATACTTCGCCAAATACATGGATGAAATCGGAAGCTTGTACTGGACAAAGGAGGTTTTTGACAATAGCTATCCAGGCTATGGATCAACCTACCCGGATATTCATGGGGGATTGGGCTTGGTGTTTGAAACAGCCAGTAGTCGCGGACACTTACAAGCTAGTCAGCGCGGGGATATTTCCTTTGCTTTTACCATCAGGAATCATGTTGTCAATTCCTTGGCAACACTAGAAGCTTCCATTGATAACCGCGAATACATGCATGATTATCTGCGGGAATTTTTTGTCACAGCAGTGGAAGAAGGAAGAAAAGATCCTGTGAAAAATTATGTCTTCGGGGATGAATTTGATGCAGGCAGAAACCGATTGTTCTTGCAATTCCTATTGGATCATAAGATCAAGGTTTATGAAAATGATACTGACCTTCGGATTGGAGGGCAAGAATTCAAAAAAGGCAAATCTTGGCTAGTTCCTACAGCCCAACCTCAATATCGAATGGTTCGAACTATGTTTGAATACGTCAAGGAATTTGCAGACTCCGTATTTTATGATGCCTCTGCTTGGACCATGGCAGCTGCTTATGGCATTCCTTTTAATGCTGCTCCATCGGCCAACTTGGGGGCAGAGCTCAAATCAGTGGACACCCCGGATTATTCATTTCCAAGTGGGAAAGCTTACGCTTATTTGATTGACTGGACGGATTATTTCGCTCCTAAAATGCTTCATGGATTGCAAAAAGCAGGAATCCATGTAGAAGTGATCAACCGACCCTTCAAATCTCAAACTCAGGATGGACCAGTGGACTTTTCTATAGGAACCCTAATGATTCCAATGGGTTTCCAAAAATTGGCAGAAGAAGATGTCACATCCAAGATCAAGGAACTAGCTGAAATAACTCAGCAAAAAATCTACAAAGTAGAAACAGGCCTTAATCTTTCAGGAATAGACCTGGGTTCTAATTCCGTGGTTGCCGTCCAGGAACCTAAAGTTCTAATGCTGGTTGGCCCTGGAGTTTCGGGCTATGAAGCTGGTGAAATTTGGCACCTTTTGGACACCAAAGTTGGAATGCCTATCACTAAGGTAAATACAGATAATTTCGGCAGAGTCAATTTGTTTAATTACAATACACTGATTCTCCCATCAGGAAATTACAGCGGGTTATCTGAAGCTTCTGTTGACCATTTGAAGGATTGGGTAAACCGAGGAGGGACCATCATTTCCTTAAAAAGTGCCAGTCTATGGCTAAATAGAATCGGGCTTACAAAAGAAACACCTGTTCAAATAGAAAGTGAAACGGAACCTTCTGAACTTCCATTTGCTACTAGAAGAGACTTTGAAGGAGCAAAAGAAGTTGGAGGAAGTATTTACCTAGCCAGATTGGACCTGACCCACCCAATTTCTTATGGTTACCGAAAAGAAAACATTCCAGTTTATCGAAATACCAATATTTTCATCCAACCTAGTCAAAACAAATATTTGACTCCAATCCGATATACTGAAAACCCACATTTGGGCGGCTATATCTCGGATTCGAACTTGGAAAAATTAAAGCAAAGTGCGAGCGTAGTAATTTCTTCATCAAGAGGTGGAAGGGTGATTCACTTCTTCGATAGTCCAAACTTTAGAGGGACTTGGTTTGGCACCAACAAACTGTTCCTCAATGCACTTTTCTTCGGAAATCAAATGGATTAAAAACAAAGAGGCTGTCTCACAAAAATGAACTTTTGAGACAGCCTCTTTTTTCCCAATTAGAATTTTGGGATTTTCTATTAGGAGCAACCAATTTTTATCGCTTATAAGTCAAGGTGATCGTACCGGCTATGTTCCCCAAAGGAGATTCAAAAGAAACCTCATGTTTGGTGATCAATTCATCGGATGTCAGAGAAAGGATTTCGTATTTGGTCACTTCTCCCACATCATAATTCATAATCAAATCCTTACCACTTACTTCCCAAGTGCCTAACCCATTCAAATCACCTTTACCTGCAAAAATTCTAAAACTACCATCTTCATTCAGTTCCAGCTTCCCATCTTCGTGAAGCAATCTTCCTCCCTCAATCATCGCCGCCATTTCTCCGCCTTCCTTCTGTTCAAAATTAAAATCCGTCCCAATCCAGGTGCCTACCAAGTCTTCCTTTTCTATTCCTCCTGAACAAGAAGACAGTATAAAAAGCCCAAAGAGAATGGGGAAGATAGATAGCAACCTACTTTTGAGCGAGTAGCTTGATGATTGAAATCGTATCATATGGTCAAGAATTTTTTCGTATGATAAAGAAATAAGTTTGAAAAAGCACTCTAAAGGCTAATCAAATTGATTTTTAAAGAAATGTTAGAATCTTTGAATCGATAATAATTCTTCAAAAAATAGATGGATTGAAAATTTTGTTTTTTTTAATTCGCCTTCATTTAACTAATTACCTCATATAAAATCCCACTTCCAAAAGTGATCAATTTCCAGGAATCCAAGGGAAATTCTAAGTACATCAAATCGCCGGGTTGCATATTCAAATAATCCCCATCACTTAGATTGGCAGC
>JABXHZ010000204.1 GCA_013373335.1 Cyclobacteriaceae bacterium
TATTCACGCTTTGTTGGGGATATTTTTGGCTCTCCCTTAGCTGCTGAAGGGATTTTTGCTTTTTTTCTGGAATCAGGTTTCCTGGCAATCTTACTATTTGGCTGGAATCGAGTCAAGCCTGGCATGCACCTATTTGCAACCATCATGGTCGCCTTAGGAAGTATGCTCTCCGGATTTTGGATTGTCGTCGCAAACAGTTGGCAGCAGACTCCGGTAGCCTATGAAATTGTGGTGGATTATGGTATTCGAAGGGCTGTAATCACGGACTTTTGGGAAATGGTTTTCAATCCTTCATCCATGGTGCGTTTCACTCATGTGATCTTGGGGGCATGGATTCAGGGGGCTTTTCTAGTCATGAGCGTTTCGGCTTATTACCTCATCAAAAAGAAAAATATTGAGTTTGCACAAAAATCTTTCGCCATTGCCTTGGGATTGGCGGCAATAGCCTCTCTTGCCCAACCACTAGTCGGACATGAGCACGCCAAAGTGGTTGAAGAATGGCAACCTGCAAAATTGGCGGCCTTTGAAGGACTTTATGAAACCCAAACCAATGCCCCACTTTATCTCTTTGGCTGGACTGATCCTGAAACCCGAGAAACCTCAGGCATCGCCATACCGGGAATGCTCAGCTTTTTGGTGCACGGAGATTTTGAAGGTGAGGTGAAAGGTCTGGAAGAGTTTCCTGAAGAAGACTGGCCTTCCGTCAATGGTGTATTTCAAAGCTATCATTTAATGGTTGCCCTAGGGATGTTATTCATTGGAGCAACACTATTGAGTCTGATTTTGCTTTGGAAGAAAAAACTCTTTAGCCCTAGCTGGTCTTGGCTGATTAAATTGTATATCCCTGCCGTGGCTCTACCTGTTCTTGCCAATCAATTAGGATGGCTATCTGCTGAACGGGGACGACAGCCCTGGATCGTACAAGGCTTACTTAGAACGAGCGAAGGTGTATCTAAATCCATTTCCGCTCCGGAAGTCATGATTTCTTTAATCCTCTTTTTACTGGTTTACATTCTGCTCTTCTTCGTTTGGCTATATGTATTAGATCGCGAAATCAAACACGGGCCTGAACATCTCGCAGCAGTAGAAGCTGGGTTCAAGAAAAAAGAAGAAAGAATGGATGCTATTAAATCACATTAAGCTATGGATTTCAACATTGTCTGGTACATTTTAGTAGGAGTCCTTCTAATTGGTTATGCCATTTTAGATGGCTTCGATTTAGGGGTGGGGATTTTGCATCTTCGAAGCAAAGGGGACTACAATCGGCGAATTTTGATGAATGCAATTGGTCCAGTTTGGGATGGAAATGAAGTTTGGCTAATTACTGCCGGGGGAGCCCTATTTGCGGCTTTTCCAAATGTCTATGCGACAGCCTTTTCAGGTTTCTACCTTCCGTTCATGCTTCTTTTGATTGCCTTGATTTTCCGTGCTGTTTCAATAGAATTCCGATCCAAGGAAGAAAATCCACGCTGGCGGAATTTCTGGGATTGGGGATTTAGCATAGGTTCTATTCTAGCCGCTCTACTATTTGGAATCGCAATCGGCAATGTCGTGATAGGCTTCCACATAGGTCAAGACATGGAATATCAAGGGAATTTCTTCGACCTATTGAATCCCTATTCTTTAGCAGCAGGATTCTTTGCCTTGTCTATGTTTGCCTTGCATGGTGCGATCTATCTAAATATGAAAACCGAAGGCGACCTTCAAAAGCAAATCCAAGGATGGATCAAAACGAATTATTGGATTTTTGTGATCTTCTATCTGATTTTCTCAGGTTTGACCCTTTATATGAAACCCGAGATGATCGCCAATTTTTCTTTTGGTCAAATTGATCTTCCCGGAAATAAACATGCATTGGTTGAAAATCACCAAACCTTAATTTCCTTTTTCGCCTGGACTGTGGTTTTCTTAAATATCCTAGCGATCGCCAATATACCGCGGACCCTGGCCAAGGGAAATTACGGTTGGACCTTTATTTCATCAGCCAGCATGATTGGTGCCATCGTCATGCTCTTTGCCTTGGGGATTTTCCCAAATCTCATGATTTCCAATCTTGACCCAACTTTCAACTTGGATATTTACAACGCTGCTTCCTCCCAATACACACTCAAAACCATGGCTATTTTAGCAGCATTTGGGCTTCCTTTCGTCGTTTCCTACACAGTCATTATTTATTGGACTTATCGGGGAAAAGTGAAACTAGATGAAAACAGTTATTAACATTCCTGCGTGAGAAAAATCACAGCTTTTTGATGAAATAAGGAGCAATTTTCATGAGTTTGAAAATAGAACTTATGAAAAAGCTCCTTATACCTATTCTAATCATTTTGGTAAGCCTAGGTGGCTGCCAAAAATCAGAAAATCCCAATACCAGTCCCGTACTTTCAGAGGCTGAACTTGCCACTCTCTTATTTACTCGGGAAGAAGAAAAATTGGCTCATGATGTATATATATATGCCTTTGAAACTTATGGAATTTCCATTTTTCAAAATATAGCCAATAGTGAATCCCAACATGTAGCTGCTGTACTCAATCTAATGAGTTCGTATTCGGTAGCAGA
>JABXHZ010000156.1 GCA_013373335.1 Cyclobacteriaceae bacterium
ATAGCTGCCGCAAATGTGGGGTATTTCGACGGCAACTCCTTTCGAATTGTAGCTGAAAAAATGGCTTATCCAAATGGACTGGTGACCGACCCTTCCGGAAAAAAATTGTTTGTCGCCTCTTCAAGAGGTTTTATGATTCGGGTTTTTGACATCAAAGAAAATGGCGATTTGGATCAGGTGGAAGATATTTCTGTAGGAACTGGGGTCGATAATTTAGAATTGGATGAAAATGGAGAAATATGGACCGGTGCTCATCCGGATTTGATGACATTTTCAGCTTATGCAAGCGGAAAAAAGGAATTTGCACCTTCTGAGATTTTGAAAATTTCCTACCAAGATGGTCAATCCAAGCTTGAATCCGTGTGGGTGGATGATGGTCAGACGCTTTCCGCTACTTCCGTAGCCATCCCATTTGGAGATTATTTATTCTTAGGGAATGTCATGGATTCCAAGTTTTTGATCCTTAAAAAGTGAGCCAAAATACTAAGAATTGATCTTCCTCCACTCTTTAGGAGTAATCCCAGTAATGTTCTTGAAACCCCGGTTGAAATAGGACAAATTATCAAAGCCTACTTGATATGCAATTCCCGATATCCCCAAATCCGTCTCCTGAAGGAGCTTCTGTGCCTCATTAATCCGAAGCTGTAAAAGATACTGCGTGAAGGTTTTTCGGGTGCGTAGCTTAAAATACCGACAAAAAGCTTCCTTCGAAAGATTGGCTACGGCAGCTGTTTCCTCCAAACTTACTTTTTGAAAACGCCTATCCAACAAATATTGCATAACCTGATTCATTCGGCTACCATCTTTTTCTGAAAGCCCCTGCAAAAGTCCTACCTGATTTAACTTCCGTAAATCCTCCTTTGCCTCGTCCAAAAGGCCAAGCAGTTGAATCGCTAACTGAAAGCGTTTCAATCCGGCAGATGTTCCAAAACGCTCCACTATCTCAATAATTTCTTTCCGAGTTCTTTCTGTAACCTGAAAACACAGCCCTGCGTAGTCACGAAACTTTTGAAGTGAAGAAAGCTCATCTAGCCCCCCAATCGCCCGATCCAAAGCAGCAAAATCAAAAAATATCGTCTTCCCTTCAGAGTTCAAGTCCACTTCTTCTTCAAAATACTCCGGATCACTTCGAAATACATGGGGGGCATTTTCTCCCAAAAAAAATACATCGCCCGGTTGAAAGCGACCTACATAATCCCCACTCAAGAATTGCCCTTTCCCTTCCAAAATGACTGTTAATTGCAATTGCGGATGCTGATGCAATTTGTTATAAAAGTGCTTTCCGCTATCCTCCTGATAGCGAACAAACTCTTTCTGGGATTTGGGTACCTGAAAGGAAATTACCTTCGCCATATTTCAAATTAATATGAAATTCACTAAAAATATTCAGTTTAATTCAATTTTGATCAATATAGTATCATAAAGAACTAACCCTGTGAAAGATTTTCCTTGATCCATCTTTTACTTTTGAATAAAAATCTCTGTACCCGCTGTGGTAAAAAATTGAAAAAACTATGAATTGGAAAGGTGTATTCCCGGCTGTCACAACCAAATTTCATGCAGACGGAAGTTTGGACATGGACCTGTTTTTCAAGAATCTTGATTTCCAACTGGAGTCCGGAGTTCACGGAATCATTTTAGGAGGAACCTTAGGAGAAAGCTCGGTTTTGTCTCAAGAAGAAAAAATCACGCTTACTAAGGAAACGGTTCGACACGTGAACGGAAAAATACCAGTCATCCTAAATATAGCCGAAGGAGCTACTCAGGATGCGCTTTTTTGGGCTAAAAAAGCAGAGGAGCTGGGGGCATCTGGATTGATGATTTTGCCTCCTATGCGCTATGCTGCCGATGCCCGAGAAGTAGTCACTTACTTCAAGTCCGTTGCAAATTCCACCAGTCTTCCCATGATGATTTATAACAATCCCGTGGACTACAAGACCTTGGTCACGATCGATATGTTTGCTGAGTTGGCGGAATGCCCGAATATTCAGGCAATCAAGGAATCTACTCGGGATATTTCCAATGTCACGCGAATGATCAACCGGTTTGGGGATCGATTCCAGATTCTTTGTGGGGTGGATACCCTAGCTATGGAAGAATTACTGATGGGAGCTGTAGGTTGGGTAGCTGGCTTAGTTTGTGCCTTTCCAAAAGAAACAGTCACCATTTATAATCTGGTCCAGGAAGGCAAAATCAAAGAAGCTCGGGAAATTTATCGATGGTTTTTGCCTTTGCTTGAACTCGACATTCACCCCAAATTGGTTCAGTATATCAAATTGGCCGAAAAACATTGTGGCATCGGTTCAGAATATGTCCGCGCTCCTAGACTAACCTTAATTGGAGAAGAGCGGGAAAGAATTGAGAAAATCATTTTGGATGGAATAAAAAATCGGCCGTTATTATAAACTTGAAATACAGTAGAAATACAATTGAGATACACTTCGCTTCGCTCAGTGAAATAGGGGTGTCTAAAAATATTTCGTACCGCTTGCGGTGCTTATTTCGATGTATTTCTATCGTATTTCTTAATTTCTAAAAATTAATTTAACATGAACCTAGACAACCTATTCAACGCGGCTCAGGAAGCATTTCTTTTCTATAAAAA
This sequence comes from Cyclobacteriaceae bacterium, assembly GCA_013373335.1. Classification (GTDB taxonomy): domain Bacteria; phylum Bacteroidota; class Bacteroidia; order Cytophagales; family Cyclobacteriaceae; genus Algoriphagus. The sequence goes on from JABXHZ010000156.1 coordinate 2,606, forward strand.
TGTCTCAGGACAGGAAAAGGGGGCTTTCTTGGAGAAGCTTGCTGATATTCTTGAATCCAACCGAGATGAAAT
>JABXHZ010000046.1 GCA_013373335.1 Cyclobacteriaceae bacterium
GGAAGGTAAAAGGATGGGTTCAAAAAATGGTTAATTCCTCCTATTAGATAAAAGCTTATCATTAAGTAGAGTCCAACTCTAAATACCTTTTGTTTCATTGCTAAGGGTTTCCGACAATTAATCTCCAAGAAAGCAAATAAAACCAAGGATGAATCAAACCCCATAAAAAAAGAGCTTATCAATTTGAGAGCTCTTTATTCAATAATATAAATCGAATTTATTTTAATATCCCCTATACTTCAGTTTCCCTAAGCCATAGAGGTAAAGAACTTTAGAATAACGGAGCATCACCGGAACAAGCAAAAGATTAAGCGAAATAATCGTGCTAAGATACATCCACAACTCAGGCTTCTCAATCAAGATATTAATCGCCACAAAAACAGTAATAAAGAGTGCGACAGAAAACGCGTAACTGATGTACATCGCTCCGTCATAAAAGCTGGGTTCTGGTTGGAAACTGGCTCCACAAACAGAACAGGTCTTATTCACAGCTGTCAATTTGCGAAAACTTACAACTGAAACTGGAAAGATATTTCCTTCTCTACACTTAGGGCATTTTGCACCCAACATCGCTTGTCCCAATCCTTTTGCCATCTCTTCTTAAAATTTTTGCAAAGCTAGTATTGCACTCACTTTTATCTGTGACTTGAGGCACGCTGAAATGATATGAAAAAGAAATTATTAACGGATTTCTTCCAACTCATAATCTTTCCCTTTCCCCCACCGGAGAAGTTCCTCCATGGTGTAATACTCCAAAGTTTCCAAGTCTTTCACCTTGAAATTATCTCCATTCAATCTGGCCATTATTTCCAAATAACGCACCTCTCCCTGATTGACGAAAAGGTACTTCCGGCCTACTCGAAGATTATCTAAAGCAATCGGCATTAGGCTTTATCAAGGATCGCTACTCCAGTTGCTTCAAAAGTGATTTCTTTTTTAGGAGAAACGATCGCATCAATTTCTTCTTGGCTTTTCCCCTGATCTTTGGCGTAGTGACGAAGTGTTTCTACATCAGTTTCAGTGAAAACTGCAACCCCTTCCAAGACAATCGGGAATCCTTGAGAATTGGTTGGGACAAAAAATCCATAATCTTTAAACGTTACCCGAATACTTTCTCCATCTGGCAATTCCATAGTCAACCAACATCCTTTTGAGGTACAAACATCCTGAATCTCTCCCATGATTTTCCCCTCAAATGAGCCTTCAGCTTCCACTTTTTCTACCAAATCGGCTAAAGAAATGGCTTCCGTAGCACTGATTTCCTCTCCATAGTTTCCAGGAACAACCTCAGCCACTCCAATTACAGCCTCAGCAGAACCTTCTTCGTGATGCATTCCTCCTTCATGGTGCATCCCCTCACCATGGTGTGCTTCTGATGTTTCTGACTTCTGGCAAGAATAAAAAGCAATCGTGGATACGACTACAGCTAAACTCAAATATTTTTTCAACATGTTCTTGATATTTTATTCAAAAATAAAGGCTATTCCTGAAGACCTAAAATATTTTAAGTGTGAAATATCACCGATTGCTCTTTTGGATTCAATTAGTTTAATTCCGCGTTGCAATAATTGTTGTCAAAAAAATGTTTTAAAACATTTATTACAATAAAACTTCTGGAATTTTGACAATCTCTTAATTTTACATCTGATTTTATAAAAACCTTGCACATGCCTCAAACCAAAAAATTTATTATTGATTTTGACAGTACGTTTACCCAAGTAGAAGCACTCGATATACTTGGAGAGATTTCTTTGGCAAATGACCCTGAATCCCCTCAAAAATTACAAGCTATCAAAGATATCACGGATAAAGGCATGGAAGGGGCATTGACTTTCAGGGAAAGCCTCGAAAAACGGCTGGATATTTTAAGAGCTGATCGAAATCAAATATTTGGACTCATAGAAGAATTGAAGCAAAAAGTTTCAAAATCATTTGAACGAAACAAGGAATTTCTTCAGGAGAACGCGGAAGATATTTTTATTATTTCAAATGGCTTCAAAGACTTTATCATCCCAATAGTAGCGGATTATGGGATCAAGGAACATAATGTATTTGCCAATGAATTTGTCTATGATGAGGAAGGAAAAATCATTGATTTTAACCGCGAAAATCCTCTTTCAAAGAATAATGGCAAGGCATTAACCATCAAGAACTTAAATTTAGAGGGTGACATTTACGTTATTGGGGATGGCTACACGGATTATGAAATTAAGGCTTCTGGATTGGCAAATAAGTTTTATGCATTTACTGAAAACGTCCACCGTCCAAAGGTCACTTCCAAGGCCGACCACATTGCACCCAGTTTTGACGAAATTTTATATATCAACAAATTGAATACTAAATTCTCCTATCCCAAAAGCCGAATCAAAGTTTTACTACTTGAAAACATCCATCCCATTGCCGTAGATCTTTTAAATGAGGAAGGTTATCAAGTGGAAATCGCCAGTACGGCCCTGAGCGAAGATGAACTTTGTGAAAAAATTAAAAATGTTTCCATTCTTGGAATTCGTTCCAAAACGAATGTGACCAAAAAAGTCTTGGATAATGCCAATAGATTATTGGCAATCGGAGCTTTCTGTATCGGAACCAATCAAATTGATCTAGAGACCTGTCAGGAAAAAGGAATTGTTGTATTCAATGCACCATTCAGCAATACCCGGTCTGTTGTTGAGATGGCCATTGCAGAGATCATTTTCCTCATGAGAAATTTCTACAACAAGTCTGTAGCAATGCATGAAGGTAAATGGGATAAATCTGCTAATGGATCTTTTGAAGTCCGGGGCAAAAAATTAGGAATAATTGGCTATGGGAATATAGGTGCGCAACTTTCCGTTTTAGCAGAAAATATGGGCTTGAATGTTTTCTATTATGACATAGTAGAAAAACTTGCCTTAGGTAATGCCACCAAACTTGATTCCTTAGAAGAGCTGCTACAAACCTGCGATATCATTTCTCTTCATGTGGATGGCAGAAAAGAAAACAAATGCCTGATTGATGCCTCAAAAATCAGGATGATGAAAAAAGGCGCCATTTTGGTCAACCTTAGCCGTGGACATGTTGTAGATATTGCTGCATTAAAAGAAGCCATCCTTAGCGGTCATTTGGCTGGATGTGCAGTGGACGTATTTCCTGAGGAACCCAAAAACAATTCTGAACCATTCGTTTCTGAATTAATTGGATTACCTAATACCATTTTGACTCCTCATATCGGGGGAAGCACGCTGGAAGCTCAGCAAAATATCGCCCGCTTTGTACCTGGAAAAATCATGGAGTACATCAATACGGGCAATACCTTTAATTCTGTAAACTTCCCTAACCTTCAATTGCCGTTCCTTCAGGATGCCCACAGGTTAATTCATATTCACCATAATGAACCAGGAATCTTGGCTAAAATCAATAAAATCCTAGCCGACTTCGAGATCAATATTGTTGGGCAGTATTTGAAAACGAACGAAAAAATAGGATACGTAATTACAGATATTGACAAGGCTTACACCGAAGAAGCTATTCGAGCGCTTAAGGCTATTCCTGGAACCATCCGGTTTAGAATATTGTACTGAAAATTTTAATCAACTGAAAAACCACTTCGATTGAAGTGGTTTTTTATGCTTGGTCCAACAACCTTCGAGCATAATTTATTTGACCGAGGTGATAATTAAAATGGCCATAAAGATGAAGTAAAAAATAACCGTAAGTCATGGGTTTCCCAAATTTTTCAACTGGATAGATATCATTAAGGATCGAGTCATCCAGTTTATTAAAGCTTAAAGGGAGCTGTTCTTTTAAAAGTTGAATCTCATTCAAAATATCCTCCAAAGGAATATTCTTAGCTGCAAATTCTCTTTCTCGATCCCGCAAATAATCAAAACCTCCGATTTCATGACAAATAAAAGTGCGAAGGTTTCCGATTAAATAAATAGCTAAATTCCCCGCGCTATTACTTATTTCAGCTTCTATTTTCCAAAGACTATTGCTGGATCGAAAAGATCTCAATTCGTTTTCCAACCTATCCAATTCTCTTTCAAAAAGGGATACGAGTGATTCCACCATCAGTCAACTCTTTTAATTATTCTGATATTCAAAAATCTTTAATCAATCACGTTTCTTCGGTTTCCAAATTTACTGCTTGAGTGACTTGAAGCAGTTTCGGATTGAGGCTTCTTATTTTCGCTTTTCTCCCTATGATGAGCGTTTTTAGAATGAGGTTTCTTTCCAAATTTGGACCTGCCCTGTTTATTATGTTTAGGCGAGAATGACTTTTTACTTTTCTTGGTAGAATCTCCTCTGGAATATTCAGGTCCCTTTTCAAACCCTTCCGGCAAAGGCATAAGATTGACTTCCATTCCAATTAAACTCTCAATCCGCTGAAATTTGTACTGATCTTTTGGATTGACAAAGGTAATAGCCTCCCCTTCCATATCAGCTCTGGCTGTTCGTCCCACCCGATGCACATAATCCTCAGGATCGTTTGGAGTGTCATAGTTTATCACTAATTCGATTCCAACCACATCAATTCCTCGCGATATAATATCTGTGCCAACCAAGATTTTGATGGACTTATTCTTAAAGTTGGACATGAATTTTTCGCGCTCAACCTGCTCCAAATCCGAATGAAAAGCTTCCACATCAAAATCCTTTCGAAGCATTTTGTAAATAGATTTTACCTTTTCTTTGGTTGAGGCAAAAATGATCACAGCTTCGTAATCCTTTTGGGATAGAATATGCTTCACCAATGCCTCTTTTTGTTGATCATATACGGAATAAAAAGATTGGGTAACCCCCGATGCAGTTTTCCCTAATGCAATGGTAATTTCCTCCGGATCACGGAGTAATTTCAGACTAAACTGTCTAATTTTAGGAGGCATTGTCGCGGAAAATAAAACGGTTTGTCTGTCTTTGGGCAAGTAATTGACAATTTTCAAAATGTCGTCAGAAAAGCCCATGTCAAGCATTCGATCAGCTTCATCCAGGATTAAGTGCTCCAAGGAACTCAGGTCCATTTTTCCCCCAGCTAACAATGCGATTAAACGTCCAGGAGTAGCTACGACAATTTCAGCACCTAATTCAAGCGCTTTCTTTTGTTGTTCCCAAATAATGCCATCACCTCCTCCATAAATAGGAATGGAGCTGATTCCCAGGAAATAGGCAAAGCCTTGAATCTGCTGATCGATTTGGATGGCTAATTCCCGGGTCGGGGCCAGGATCAAGGTATTCAGGGAGGTTTTTCCGGATTTGGAAATTTTATTTAATACGGGAAGAATAAAGGCCGCTGTTTTTCCAGTCCCAGTTTGGGCACAGGCAATCAAGTCTCTTTTCTGAAGAATTACAGGGATAGCTTTTTCTTGAATCGGGGTGGGTTGTTCAAAACCCATGGCATCCAAGCCTTCTTTCAAGCTCGGTTCGAAATTAAATTCAGAGAAATCCAATTGGAGGGTAATTAAGTGTTAAAAAACGGATGTAACTTAATCAAATATAGGGCTAATAAACGGGTAAAGCCAATTTATAAAATACAGTATTATCCTAGTACTATCTCGCATTGAATAAACGTCCCGTTTTACCTATCTTCCCATACTTTAAATCAATAGATTGAATGCCCAAGAGAATTTTCTTTCTGATAATTAACTTAGCTCTTTGCTTTTCTTTTTTTTTAATTGAAAGCAAAGCTCAAAACCACCGACTGTCAGGTAGAATCGTGGATTCAGAATCAGGCGAATTCATAGATGGAGTTAGTGTCACCCTGCGTGGAACGGCTTATGGAATGACTAGTGTAGCGGGAGGTTATTTTGAGTTTACCAATATTCCCAGTGATAGATATGTGCTATCCCTTGCATTGGAAGGATATAATAGGTTTGAACAGGTTATCCGCCTTAAAAATGATACTGATCTTGGAAATATTCCCCTAGTCAGTTTTGGAGCTTCAGGAAGTGGTCAGGCTCTCCAAAAAACGATTCGATCCGATAATATCGTTCGACTTCTTAATGAGCGTCCAAATTTTATTGGAGGAAATATGGTTTACGGAATTCCTCCGGAACCTAAAAAACTGGAAGGGAATAATTATCTGGATCCAAAATGGAACAGGGCCTCTATCCTACTCTATAGAGATCAACAAATTTTGGAAGGCTTTAGGGTTAGGTATAATATCGTATCCAACATGTTCGAATTAATGGAGCCAGAAAACAATCTGGTATCAGTAATGCCAGGTTTACGAATTCAGAACATAGTGTGGATAGATTCCACCTACCAGGTCCCTAGATACTTTGTGAACGGGATGGATTTTTTGGATGAAGGAGTTCCCATTTCAGGATTTTTCGAAGTATTGGTTGATGGAGAACTCCCTCTAATACGAAGGACTGAGGCTTTCCTCAAAGAATCCAATTACAATCAAGCGCTGATGGTCGGTGAACGAAATGACCAGATCATTAAGCGGAACACATATTACTACCTTAAAGGAAAAAACGTCATTCAAATACCGAGGAAACGGAAAAAATTCTTTGAATTATTTGGAGAAAAAGCTGTAGAAATGGAGGCCTTTGCTACTGAAAATAGCTTTTCGGTCAAAGATCCCAGCGCTATTTTTCAGTTATTTACCCGATACAATTCCCTATTCCCGGGTTTCTCTCCTTTGATGGATCAATTGCTGGATGAAATAGAAAATTAACTCACCCATTATGAAAAAAATAAAATCACTTCTCGTTTTGATGGCATTCCCTTTATTTACTTTTGGTCAAAGCTTACCGGGATTAGCCCCAGGCCAAAACTCAACCCAAAAACCGGTCCTTCACGGAAAGAATTGGATGGCCATTACAGGAAAGCCACTAGCAGCAACGGCTGGAGCAACCATTTTCCAAAAAGGCGGAAATGCCATTGATGCAGCATGTGCTATGCTAGCGGCTTCAGCCACTATGTGGGACGTATTATCATGGGGAGGAGAAACACAAGCCTTGATTTATCATCCGGAATTAAAAAAGGTAATTGCAATCAACGCATTAGGCTATGCCCCAAGCGGAGCAACTGTAGATTTTTACAAATCCCAAGGGATGGAATATCCTCCTGCATACGGCCCATTAGCAGCCACTACTCCAGGAACTCCAGGTGGTCTAATGACCATGTTGGCTGAATATGGCACCATGAGTCTAGAAGAAGTTTTAGCACCAGCCATGCAATTGGCGAAAGGATA
>JABXHZ010000400.1 GCA_013373335.1 Cyclobacteriaceae bacterium
GATCATAAAAGGTCCCGGCATTCCCTCCAATCAAGAATTAGATGCCTTTGCATACATCCATGACTTATATCCGACCCTAGCTGATTTAGCAGGCTTGCCAGCCCGGGATGATGTAGATGGAAAGAGTCTGGTGCCTGTAATCTACGGGGAAAAAGAATCCGTTCGAGACGCCCTTTTTACAGCCTATAGGCATACGGTTCGAGCAGTCAGAACAAATAAGTGGAAACTGATCCGGTATCCGGAACGAGACCACACACAATTATTTGATTTGGAACATGATCCATTGGAAATCAATAATTTGGCAGATAACCCTAATTTCTCCGAAGAAAAATCTCGATTGATTTCTTTGCTTCAGGAAAATCAAAAAGCTGTTGGTGATACCGTTCCCCTTACCGCGGCCATTATCAAACCAATGGCATATGACCCCGACACGCTCCAGCGAAAACCGGATCAATGGCAACCCGAATATACGCTCAAACGGTATTTTGATGAAAAATAAACAACCCTCAATAAACCCAATCGAAACCTTTGAAAAAGCTGATTTTACTACTGACTATTCAACTTCTGGCTCATGGGATTCTGGCTCAGGAAACACTTGTATTTGAAGCAGGAAAAGAAGGTCATGCCATCTATAGAATCCCAGCCATCATTTCACTTCCCAACGGGGAGCTTTTGGCTTTCGCTGAAGGAAGAGTGAATGGAAGCGATGATTTTGGAGATGTCAATTTGGTCATGAAACGAAGTTTGGATGGAGGATTTACCTGGTCACCCTTACAAACTTTGGTGGATTACGACAGTCTTCAGGCAGGAAATCCCGCTCCTGTAGTTGATCGCTTGGACCCAAACTATCCCGAAGGAGTTATTTTTCTTTTTTACAATACTGGAAACAATCATGAATACGACATTCGGATGAACAAAGGCGTCCGTGAAGTCTGGATGATTAAGTCTTTTGATTTGGGAAGGAATTGGACTGAACCGGAAAACATCACCCTACAGGTGCACAAACCCAACAATCCCGATTTTAATCCTAAGTACAAAAACCCAGATGATTGGAGACATTATGCCAATACGCCCGGACATGCTTTTCAATTCCAACAAGGTCCCCACAAGGGTCGGATATATGTAGCTGCGAATCATTCATCCGGTGGTCCAAAAGAAGATTGGTCGGATTATCAGGCCCATGGTTTTTTTACCGATGACAAAGGAAAAAGCTTTGAAATTTCAGAATCGGTACAAATTCCGGGAAGCAATGAATCCATAGCCGCAGAACTCTCAAATGGCCGGATGATTATGAGCTCTCGCTACCAAAAAGGAACTGTTCGCCAACGGATTCTAGCCTTCTCCTCGGATGGAGGGGAAACTTGGGATGAGGCCTATTTTGAGGAAGAACTCCCGGACCCCGTCTGTCAAGCATCTATTTTGGATATTGGAGAACTGAATGGAAAAGCCATTATCGCTCACTCCAATGCTGCTGATGAAAAGGAACGGAACTACCTAACTATCAAAATCAGCTATGATGAAGGAAAAACATGGGACCACATTATCCCGGTAGACTTTACCGGAGAATCTGAAAAGCTTCCCTGGACAGCCTACTCTGATTTAGTAAAATTGGATGAACAAACTTTGGGGATCTTATATGAGCGGGATAACTATCACCAAATTGTATTTAAAATCATTTCATGGAGGTAAACTAATTCACAAAAATCACCCCTTTCATGGCATTAGCTGATGAATATCATAGGATTTCAGCTTTGAAAGAATTTTCTTCCCTTATGTAAAAAACCTGAATAGCCATGAAGGAAATCCTAAAAATCAGGTTGAAAGATTGGGTAATGGAAGGGGAATTAGGATTACCTGATCACTCCAAAGCCTTGGTATTATTTGCCCATGGTAGCGGAAGTGGTCGGTTCAGTCCTCGCAATAATTTTATCGCTCAATTTTTTAATAAAAATGAGATTGCCACCTTTCTATTTGACCTGACTACGCCAAAAGAAAAGGAAAAGGGAGAGTTTTCTATTTCCCTCTTTTCTAGCCGATTGATTGAATTGATAAAATCCCTCCGATCCAATCCAAAACTATCCAGATTACCTATTTTTTTATTTGGAGGAAGTACCGGTGCTGCCGTTGCTGTCACCGCAGCTGCTCAGTTGAAGCCCCAAATATCAGGAGTGATTTCCCGGGGAGGAAGACTGGATTTTGCGGTGGATTATATTCCCGAGGCGACCTGTCCTATGCTGTGGCTAGTAGGAAGTCTGGACCAGGAAGTTCTTCGTATCAACAAAGCTTGCTACAAGCATTTTCCAGAAGGAAATGATTTGAAAATAATTTCTGGCGCCGGCCATCTTTTCGAAGAGCCAGGAAAACTCGAGCAGATTGCAGAGGAGTCGAAAGATTGGATTTTCAAGATTCTTCAAGGAAATGCTTATTCCGGTAAGCAGAAGCAAGTTTCGCACTAAACCAGCCAGATATGTTCAAGGACCGAAAAGATGCCGGAATACAACTTGGAGAGGCATTATTGGCCTATAAAAAAGAGAATCCAATTGTAATAGGAATCCCAAGAGGCGGAATTGAAACTGCATACTATGTAGCCCAAAAACTTCATGCGGAGATGATTCCTATCATCTCTAGAAAACTAGGTCATCCTCAACAGCCTGAATATGCCATGGGAGCAATAGCAGAGGATGGCAGTTATTACCTTTCTCCTTGGGTGAAATCAGAAATCAGTGATGAGGATTTGGAGTATGTGAAAAATAAAGAGAAGGAAGAAATCGCGAGAAGAGTAAAATTATTGAGAAAAGGCAAACCTATTCCATCCCTGGAGGGGAGGACGGTCATCGTGGTAGATGATGGGATCGCCACAGGGTCTACACTTTTTGCGACATTAAAACTTTGCCAGAACCAACATCCAAAAAAGCTGGTGGTAGCAGCCCCTATTTCTGGAAAAGAAGCCGCTCAACAACTTCAAAAAATGGCAGATGAAGTCTTGATTTTAGAGCTACCGGAAGATTTTCGAGCGGTATCTCAGGGATATCAAAGTTTTTCAAATCTAAGCGATGAAGAAACTTTGAAATTCATGAGAAAATATGAAGAGGAGCATGATTCTCATTAATCAAGATGGAGGCTTCAAACTATGGTCAAATTTGAAACAATTAAAAAAACAAAAACTATGGAAACTCAAACTCCCCAAAAGGCAGGTATCTGGATGGATCAGCAACATGCATTTTTGATCGGTTATTTTCCAAACAGGCCCTTCGCTGTGGAAGAAATAGAATCTCCAATCGAAGGTAAGGTTCGATTTGAGGGCGAAACAAGTGATAAGACACGATTCATGAATTCTCA
>JABXHZ010000142.1 GCA_013373335.1 Cyclobacteriaceae bacterium
CTGAAACCATTCGGAAGATTTATGAGGATTTTCTGGAAGAGACCTTAAGCTTACTCAAGGATTGTCACGCAACTATCAAAAGAGGAAATCCTTCCGAAGTAATCAAGCAAGTTCATATCATCAAAGGAAACGCAGGCACATTGGGAATCAATCTTGTTTATCTAGCAGCTGCAAAAACCGAGAGTTTTGGGAGAAATGGGGATTTTGAAAAAATGAAGGAATCTCTAGGTCAATTACAGAAAGAAATTGAATCATTTGAGCAATATTTCAAGGAAGAAATTATTTTTAAACCATGAGTCAGCCAAAAAAGATACTTGTTGGGGAGGATAGCTCCATCATTATCAACCTTACCAAAAATGTCTTAGCATTCGAAAACTACGAGATGACTGCTGCTAAAAATGGGAAACAGGTCTTGGATAAACTTGAAAATGAAGATTTTGATCTGATTCTAATGGATATCAGCATGCCTGTTTTAGATGGAATAGCCTGTACCAAGCTAATAAGGGAAATGAAGGATGAGAAAAAATCCAGTATTCCCATCATTGCAATTAGCGGAAACATCCATAACATGACCCTAGAGGATTTCCGGAAGGCTGGATTTGATGACTTTATTCAAAAACCCTTGGATTATGACCGGGTGCTTGCAACGGTGAAAAAAATCCTGAATTAATCATGGCAATCAAGTACACCAAACACTTTTTGGACAAGCTGGAAAACCTATTTGCGGCCTCTGAATACATTCTTCGTTACGAAAAAGGAAATTTCAAGTCTGGTTATTGTATTTTGAAGGATACCAAGATTGTCATTATCAACAAGTACTTTCCCCTAGAAGGAAAAATCAATGCCCTGGTAGACATTTTGGGAGAATTACAGTTTAATCCACAGGATTTCAGCGAAAAGTCAGTCCAAGATTTCCTCAAAGAATTACAACAAACCCAATTGAAGTTTTGAAAATCCGATTTTTAGGAACAGGTACTTCCCAAGGAATTCCCGTGATCGGCTGTTCATGTGAAGTTTGCAAATCCTTGGATTTTAGAGATAAACGATTCCGAACATCTGTTCATATTGAATTGAATGGAAAAAGCATAGTCATTGACACCGGGCCTGATTTCCGCATGCAAATGCTTCGAGCTGGTATCACTCATTTAGACGCGGTGCTTTTTACGCATGAACATAAGGATCATACAGCAGGTTTAGACGATATTCGACCATTTAATTTCAGGCAGAATCGAGACATGCCTGTTTTTGGAAGAGCCCAGGTCATTGAGCAAATCAAGCAGGAATTCTCCTATATTTTTTCTGAAGTGAAATATCCTGGAGTTCCGCGTGTAATCACCCATGTGATCGATCATACTCCCTTCGAAGTAGAAGGAATACGGGTAACTCCTATCCCAGTCATGCACAATAAACTTCCTGTATTGGGATTTCGGATCGGAGAATTCACTTATATCACAGATGCCAATTTCATTTCAGAGGAATCGAAAAAACTTATTCGGGGATCCAGAATATTGGTTTTGAACGCGCTGCAAAAGACTCCCCATCAGTCTCACTTTACTTTTGACGAAGCAATCGAGCAGGTGAGTTCATTAAATGTTAATGAAGCCTATTTCACCCATATTTCTCACAAATTGGGGCTACATCAGGAAGTAGAAAAAGAACTTCCAGAAGGAATCCATCTCGCTTATGATGGACTCGTGCTAAATTTGCCTTAATGCATCTTAATTATCATTTTCTGCGATTTCTTTGCCCAAGACTGCAAGAAGTCTTAAAAGGGTTTGAAATCACTGCCTGTTTTTCACAAAACAAGGACGAGCTGATCATCGAATTCCAACGAGATGAAGAGTTTCGATATCTTAGAGCCCACTTCCTCTCTCCTCATATTTACTATTCATTTCCTGAAAAATTTCAGCGTGCAAAGCGAAATTCAATCAACCTTTTTCCTGAGCTAATCGGTGAACGAGTAGAGTCATGTAGAGTTTTAAAGTATGAACGGGCATTTTACCTTCATTTTGAATCAGGTGCTATTCTTTTGCTGAAACTTCATGGCAATCGAAGCAATGTCCTACTTTACCAAGCTTCTGAATTTCAGCCGATACGAGTTTTTAGAAATGAATTTCAAGAAGATCATTCCTTAGACTGGAGAACCTTGGAAAAGGATTTGAACCTAAGTCAAAAAAGGTTTTGGGAATTGGAGGGAAATGCCTCCCAATTTCTGCCTACCCTGGGAAAAATCCCACGTGAATGGCTTAAAGACATGGGTTATCTTTCCACAAATATCGAAGGCAAATGGATACTCATGCAGGAAATAATGGATATGCTCGAAAGTCCAATTTTTTCGCTGGTCAAAAAAGATGAAGAGGTCTATCTCAGTTTATTGCCCGAAGACCATGCCATTGCCCAATTTTCAGATCCGATAGAGGCCCTGAATGAGCTTTTTTATAAGGCTTTGGTCGTAGGTGCCTTCGAAAAAGAAAAGCGACAATTGAATAAGCATTTTTCGGATCAACTGAAGCGAACAGAAAATTACCTGCTAAA
>JABXHZ010000232.1 GCA_013373335.1 Cyclobacteriaceae bacterium
AATCGTGTCAAAAAGAAGGGGGAAGGACCTGGATTATATGGAAATTGGAACCCAATTGGCATCGGTTTCGGACCTAAGGAGGAACGGGTAGTAGAATTACCATTTCGGATTGTCACCTATGATTCCAATTATGATGTAATCCATGACCAGCGGATCCAATCCCCACTTCCTATCCGAACTTTTGGTCCTATGGGAAGAACAGAATTTATGCAGAAAGGAGACACTACATATTATTTGGTGGGACCAAGCAATTATTTATCTGCTCACTACATGATCATGAATGAGGAAGGAAGAGATACCTTGAAAAACTTTTTCCAAATTAATATCCAAAGTGGTGAAATGAAATCCGTTGTTCCTTACCTAGACAAAAGTCCTTACAAGACTTCTTCTGGAGTTTTCCAGGAATTAATGACCAAAAGTTTTGTTGTGGATCATAATACTAAAGAATTATGGCTAGTTCATGGGTTATCCAAAGAGGTAGAAGTCTATGAATTACCTGATTTTACACTTTCTAAGACTATCCCCTTGAATCATGAGGAATTTCTGACCTTTCCCCCTGTGCCCATCGGTACACCAGGAAATGATGAACGAATCACGCCACTTCGATTTTTAGCCGGTAGAAACAAAAAATTGATTCAACTGGAGCCTAATCTCTTCCTCATCAATTATTACAAAGGAATCAGTGAAGCTGCATATCAAACCCGAATAGCTGAGGATGCTACATACATTCCCGCCAATGATCCGAAAGAAAATGGTATTTTATTGATCCTAGATGGACAACAGGTAGAAACCGAGCTTCCGTCTATTCCCGGATCCATTTTATTTGGATTAGGAGATGGAAAGTTCTTAGTTCAAGAACCTGAAAACCCTGAAATAGAAGAAGAAAAGACCAAGTTTTCGGTCTATCAATTGATTAAAGATTCTTAATTCTTATGCGAGTAGCTTTTTTTAGTACTAAAAAATATGATCGGGAAAGTTTTGAAAGATGGCTTCCTGAACATCCCCACGAAATAAATTTCTTTGAAGCAAAACTGGATCGACATTCTGCCCTATTAGCCCAGGGACATGAAGTAGTTTGTGCCTTTGTCAATGATCAATTGGATAAGACTACTTTGGAGATTTTGGCTTCAATGGGCATAAAACTCATAGCCCTTCGTTGCGCTGGTTATAATCAAGTTGACCTGGACGAAGCAAAAAAGCTGAACCTTAAAATTGTTCGAGTCCCTGCATACAGTCCAGAAGCGGTAGCCGAGCATGCTTTTGCGTTGATTTTGACACTGAGCCGAAAAACACACAAAGCCTACAACCGAGTACGGGAATCCAATTTCTCACTCGAGGGACTTACCGGTTGCAATATCCACGGAAAAACAATCGGCGTAATTGGGACAGGTGCAATTGGAAGAGCTTTTTGTCGAATTGCCAAAGGTTTTGGCTGTAGAATTTTAGCATTTGATATTTTCGAAAATGAAGAAATGAAAGCCCTTGGAGTTGAATACTGTAGCCTTCATTACCTATTCGCAGAATCCCAAATAATTTCCCTGCATTGCCCCCTTACTCCAGAAACCCACCATATCATCAACAAAAAATCCTTACGTAGAATCCAGGATGGATGCATGCTAATCAATACATCCAGAGGTGGGTTGATCGAAACGAAATCAGTTATTTCAGCTTTGAAAAAAGGGAAAATAGGCTTTTTGGGAATTGATGTTTATGAACAGGAGGAGGACTTATTTTTCCAAAACCTTTCCGAACAAATCTTACAAGATGAGCAAATTGCCAGGCTGATGACCTTCCCCAATGTTCTGATTACGGGCCATCAGGCCTTTTTGACGCGAGAAGCTTTGGATCAAATCGCAGTAACAACTTTGGAAAACATCTCCGCTTTCGAAGAAAAAAA
Source organism: Cyclobacteriaceae bacterium (assembly GCA_013373335.1). Lineage (GTDB taxonomy): Bacteria > Bacteroidota > Bacteroidia > Cytophagales > Cyclobacteriaceae > Algoriphagus. Next base: position 1,898 of record JABXHZ010000232.1, read on the forward strand.
GAAATTGATAAATGAGGTGAGCCTTTAAAGCAAAGGACAAACCACATCAATTTATCCGATAATTGACAATCAGGTTTAAATGGATCATTTCCACCTTATTGTAACGTTGTGAAGGAGTTAGATTCGGAGAGCCCAAGGCTTCTTTATTCATAATCAAGAGATGAAAATCAGCTTTTGACATGCTGTCCGGCTTATATTTTAATCCCAAATTGATTTGTCGATAAGAAGGAAAAGCATATTTATTATTTGGAGCATCGGATAATTCCGGTAACCAATGAAAGCCCAGATGCCCATAAATTCCCCAACCTCTTCCCATTTGATACTCCGATAAAAGAGTTAGTGCTGTTAATTCACCCATTCCTTCATTCCGCTCCCGAGGAATAAAAGTATACCAAGCATCTTTCCCCCATTCTCTTGGACTGAGCCATCTCCCTTTTCCTCCCAGCTGGGTAAAGCCAAGTGTATTTTTCCATTTCCCAATTTCTGCTCCAGCCGTAACTGAAACTACCCAATTTTGATCTTCCGGATTTTTGTATCGGAAAGAACCCTCTTGGTTTCCTCCCTCCCCTATCCCATGTTGGAATCCGAGCTGAGCTCCCAAAAGCCAGTTTATACCTCCTGTGTTTTTTGTGAAATTATATTTCCATTCACCCCAAAAGGTAGAAAAAAGGTTATCAGCTAGGGTATGAGAAAGGGTGTAATGATTTTTCTTTTTCTGGTATTCAACTTGAATTACACTGACAAAGTCACTGTTTGTTTTTCCAAAGTAGCTAGATGGAGCACCTGTTTCATCCCGACCAACTCCAAAGACACCAATTGATTCCCCAATGTTGAGAAATTGATTCGTCCCTCTCACTCGAAATCTATTAATATACCAACCGGAAAATTTCCAGGATTTTGAAGGAGAAAAACTTACAGAAGCTCCCTCCATTTCAGTCGGAGCCAGTCTCCCATCAGCCGGATTAATCCAAGCTGTGTTGATAGGCATTCGTCCAAGGGCAAGTTTCCAAGATGCTGCCTGATAGCTAAGATTTAAGGTTTCCAGACTACCAAATGTCCGTTGGCCTGGCTCCAAAAAATTGAATAAACCAGTCTCATATCGATTTTCCCTACCGGAATACGGATCCAATTCCCAAATATCAGAACTGAAAACATTGGCAAAACCCCTATAGGCTGCTTGAAGAGTCCATTTCTTATAAATTTTCGCCTTAAACCCTAGAGCCAAAGAAGCCCCTAGCGCATAATCATCCCGAAAATCTTCACGATAGGATGTACTCATCCAAAAAGTACGAGCGTGGACTGTGGGATTAACTTGAACATTCTTGTCCCTTTCTTGGGAAAAAGAAGTCAAAGGGCCAATTAAGAAAATCAGCGCGATCCAATTTTTCATTGCCCTGAAGCTTTGGCTTCTACGATGGGTTTGAATGGTCCGTACTTATGTTGTTCTTCAGAGAAGCCATCACTATAAGGACCAAATGGATGATCCATAGGTTTCTTTGATATATCTGGCCAGTCCCCCGCTAAGTCTTTACTTGGTCTTTCTAAACTATTGACATAAGCTGCCACATCCCAAGCATCTTCATCAGAAATAAGTGGGTTTTCATAAGTTGCTCCCAAAGGCATATTCGCTCTCACATAGCCTGCAAATCGGGAAAGTCTATAAAGCCCTGCTCCGCTGTTGTAGCTATGAGGCCCCCAAAGAGGCGGATAGGTGTAACCACTTCCATCTGGTTTGGCAATACCTTGCCCATCAGCTTGGTGACAGCTTTGACATTGATTTTCGTAAACTGTTTTTCCTCTTACGGGATCTGCAGCTCTATCTAAAAGAGGAACGGCATAAATACCCGCTCCTTTTGGCTTTTCACCTTTTGGAACATCTCTTCCAAGCCATTCCATATAGGCTACCATCGCCTTCATTTCCTTGGAATTTCTTTCAAGGGGTTGTCCGTTCAAACTTCTTTCGAAGCAATCATTAATTCTTTTTGGAATATCTTCAGACTGTCCGGAACGAGCCCTGATTTTAGGGTAGGTTGCGGCCACAGCACCATAGTTGTTTCCAAGCGGCGCAGTTCCAGCATTCAAATGACAGTTTTGACAATTCAGCCCATTGGAGATTTTTCGTACGCTTCCATTAGGACCGAGATAAGCAGCGGTATTGGCAATTAATTCCCGACCATATTTGATCTCATCTGCATTTGGCTCGGTATCTACAGACTTCCAATCCGGCGCTAACCACATTCCTTCAGGGTCCTCTAACGCCTTGACTTTTGGAGCAGGTGCAGAAACCGCCATAAGCTGAGCTTCATCCGGCGATGCAACGTCTATTCGAACTCCTGAATAAGCCAGGAAAAGAACCAATCCAATAACACCTACCAAAGCGGTAATTAAAGCCAACAGACCAACCATCAGGCCGATCAATTGAATGAATGATTTATTGCCTATCTGCTTCATTTTTTATCTTAATCTAGCACAAATGTGGCAAAATTCCATCCCTCTAAGCTGTGACTTGGGTCACAGGAATACTTTTTTTGAAGGCTGTATTCAAATTAGCTGGACCAGTGAAGAAAAAACCGTCTTCCCTTGATAAATACCGACTAATTGAACTTCACCTTCTTTAGAAAACTTAAAAATTTCCACCTGATCGCCCAAAAAGCATTCGGCGAGGTAGTTAATCGAAAGGAATTGAATTCCCTTGCCATTCTCAAAAACCCCATCCTCAATCCACCGGATATAACTGGTATTATTGACATGATTTTGCAAATCCAAATCGGAGTGCTGTACAGAAATCGCAAAAGCCTTTTCTCCTAAATCACGGATTCGATGCCGCTCTGGAATCCAATCTGGCTTTTGATTTATTTGAAATAATTCAGAAGGAAGGACCGTTTCTGGCTTAATAATTCGTTTGGTTTCCGTATCCAACAATACCCAAGAGCTCATTCCACTTGCCAGTTCTTCTTCCTTTGAATTGACCATCAAAAATTCCCGAAAGGCAAAAAGACCTTCTACGCCTCTCCCAGCTGTAAAAACTCGGACCTCTTCACCCCAAACAGGCATTTGATTCACTTTGATTTCGAGCCGAGAAAGGACCCACATTCGATTTTCTTTTTGCAAGGTCCTTCCGAAATCTCCCGAATCTGCATGACGCCAAGCCACTTCCTGAAATAAATCTGCCAAGTCTTTCAGCCGCAGCTTTCCATTTGGATTGACTTGAAAGGAACCAATCGCAAAATCACGGTGAAATTGAAAAGTTTCGATTGGGCTCATGCTTTTTCTTGGGTTTGTGCTGGAAAGAATACGCTTTTTCGAATGGTTGAGAGAAGTGCAATTCCTAGTCCATTCACAGCGATTAAGGCAAAGGAGATTTTGAGGCTAAATAAATCAGCTATGAAACCAATCAATGGAGGGCCAATCAAAAATCCGAAATATGAAATGGTTGAAACTAGAGCCAAAGCAATTCCGGGTGAATACAAAGTAGAGCGTCCAGCCACACTGTAGGAAACTGGAACAATCGAAGCGACACCAAATCCAACGAGCAAAAAGCCAATAGTAGCCCATACAAGACTTGGAGCCAAAACAGAAATGGATAATCCGAAGAATATTAAAATACCACTCATTCGCAAGATTGGCACTTTTCCAAAATGCTGAATAAACCGATCCGAGATAAACCTTCCCGATGCCATAGTTCCCATAAAAGCCACATAACCCAAGGTCACCCATTCAGCAGGAGCTTCAACCACTTTTTTGAAATAAACCCCACTCCAATCAAACATACACCCTTCAGTCATCATTCCTAAAAAGGAAATCAAACCTACCCTCAATAACAATTCATCAGGACGTTTTAAAACAAGCCCACCAGCATCAGAACGGGATTTTTCTTCAAAAATAAATGATTTGCTAGCTAAAATGATGCTAATGGAAATCCCAGACATCACCAAATAATGGAAAAATGGAATCCATCCCAATCCTATCATTACCGCACCAATTCCAGCTCCTACAAAACCTGCCATACTCCATAATCCATGGAAGGAAGCCAGAATACTGCGTCCATATTCGTCTTCGAAATCAAGGGCCTGAGTATTGAGTGCAATGTTCATGATGTTACCCAACAAACCAAAAGTCATCAAGACCAAAACCAACATCCAAAGCGTAGGACTGAGCCCGATCAAAGGCAGACTGAGTGCATAGGCAAAGCTTCCCCAAAGGATAACTTTTTTACTACCATAGTGGTGTACTGACCAGCCGGCGATAGGAAGTCCAATTATGGAACCTATGGGCAAAAACAACAAAATAGAACCCAGCTGACCTTCTGTAAGATCAAATTTGGCTTGAATATCCGGAATACGTGCAGCCCAACTGGCGAAGCAAAGTCCCAAAAAAAAGAACATGCTTCCGATTGCAATTCGGCGTTTTAGTAAGAAATTCATGGATAGGTTTGAGCAAAGCGAAACACAAATTACCGAATAACTCTGCTACAATCCCAACCTTTTTCAAATTCGGAAACTATTTGACCCAAGTGCTGTTCTATCAAAAACAATTACCATGGAATTTATCATCGTTGGAGGAATTATCCTGACCATTATTCTCTTGATCCGTTTTATCATCGGTCGGGTTTTCCAGAAACCCTAAGAACAAACTTTAGTCTTTTCCTCCACTCCCCTTGAATTGGTCTTCTTTATAGGCAAAAAGCACATTAAAGGTCGTCAGGGAGCCATAGCATCGGGTGATGTATTGCTGCAAGTGAACCCTGTCTTCATCATCAAGCTTGGGATGATTATTAATATTCTGTTCCAAAACCCGCAATTTTTCTCGAACCATCACAATTTTATGAAAGAAGGTATCCATTGGAATCTCCTTGGGTTGAAGATTGGGATCCCCGGGTTCTAATGTCACAACTCCTCCTATCCATTTCCCACCTAAGGGGACAATTGGAGCTCTTTCAGAAGTCTGTACCAAAGCTTCCCGAATCGCTTTTTCAACATCCTTTACAGTTAGCATTGGAAAATCCGGTTTTTTGGCTTCTTCAATTTCGAAGCCATCATAATCCCTGGCCAGAGTTTTAATTTCTTCTGTATTGTAAAAATAGATTTTGTAATAATTCTCATCCGCAGA
>JABXHZ010000402.1 GCA_013373335.1 Cyclobacteriaceae bacterium
ACGAAGTCCATCATCTTCCACAAACCCAGCGACCAAACGGGTATTCAAGCCATTAAAATTATCGTCATTAGCGATAAAAATCCCACTATTGTTCAGCTGCTCGGACCGAAAACAAGTAATGCAACAATCTTTGGGCTGAGGGTCCCGACTAGGGTTAGTATCAGATGGTCGAGGAGTATAGATATCTGGTCTAGTTTCCAAAATGTAGACCGAAGGTCCATTTTTCCAGAAATAGAAATTGTTTTCCTCTGCCGGATCTTGAATATCTACGATTAATTGAATCCCTGACCGAACATTCTCCTCCCCTTCTACCGGAATCGTAACTGTTTCTATTGCAACTGAATTAATCTCCGGTACAGCTTCAACTTTCTCGGGAAATGAAGAATAGACTTTACCCTCAGCAGTCTGAATCTGAAGTGTATAGCTTCTTCCGGGACGGGTGGCAAAATCCGGAGGAGTCAAATAGCTTCCTCTATCATCAAAATTTTCCTCCAAAAACACCACATCCCCCAAATCGTCACGAACAACCACGGTTGCTCCCCGTACAGGCCTGATTAGCCCTTCAAATACGGATCCATAGGTATCACTTCTGGTCAATCGGACTTCCTGTCTCCCTGGCACAGAAGTCAAGACTGCCTCCACAGTCAATAACTGCTCTCCTGTTTCCAACCCCACTTGATAAGGGTCAATACAGGCCATTGGCAGCAAAAGAAGAATATATATGAGTCTTTTTAACATCTTAGGCATCAGAACTTAATTGAATAGCTCAAACTAGGAAGAGGAACCCCGAGTACCGCTAAGCGAAGAGCTTGTGGTGGGGCGCCAGCTTCGTCCACAAAAAAGAGAGAGAAGGGGTTTTTTCGTCCATACACATTCAGTACAGAAAACGTCCAATCCCCATCTTCAAAGAATCTACCCTGTCCCTTCAATTTGAAATTGACAGCAAGATCCAAGCGATGGAAATCAGGCAAACGCTGTTCATTCCTTCGATTAAAATAGGCCAAACTATTTCCCGAATAATCGAACTTTGCTTCCGGGAAGGTCACTGGTCTACCTGTGCTGTATCCAAAGGTTGCTGAGATAGAGGTATTGGTACTGACCTTATAATTACCAATTAAGGTCAAATCATGCGGTTTGTCAAAATTTGAAGCAAACCAATCCCCGTCGTTGATAATTTCTTCTTCAAATGCAGTAATAACCTGACGGAGACTTCGAGAGTAAGTATAAGAAACCCAACCTGTAAGGCGTCCAAGATTCTTTTTTACATACAATTCTACCCCATAAGCCCTACCTTGAGCGGGGACTAGTTCAGTTTCAATGTGATTTTGTAAAATCAGGTTTGCGCCATCTTTATACTCGACCACATTTTGTATGTCTTTGTAATAAACCTCGATGGAGGTTTCGAAAATATTCCCTTTGAAATTGTTGTAAAATCCAATGGAATACTGATCCACAATTTGAGGCTTCAAAAATTCATCACTGAGTTTCCAAATATCTGTTGGTGCAATGGTGGCGGTATTGGAAATCAGATGGATGAACTGATACATTTTATTATACCCCGCCTTAATTGAACTGTATTTGGAAAGAGAGTAACGAATGGATGCCCTTGGTCCAAAGCCATCGTAAGAAATAATTTTTTCTCCATCCCCATAGGTGGTTTCGCCTATAGCACTTCCGTCAGAAACAGGCTGGTTTTCGGCATATTGCCTGACTGTTCTGGGCCCGAAATACTGGAAAAGGTCATATCTGACCCCATAGGACATTCCAAACTTCTCTCCAAGTTCGAATTCATGTTGGAAATGCGCACCCATTTCCCTTCCATATTCTTCTTGCACTTTTTGTGGCAAAATGCCGGATTCTTGCTGATCGCTGGGGACTAATTCTCCAGGTTGCACTGTCAAATCCTTGAAATCCCCACCGATTGTAATAGTATTCGTTGGAGATAAAGAATAGGTAGCAAATACCTTAGCCCCATAATCCACAATTCCGGAATTGAGATCAAAATCATTAATACCTGAGCGGTTGAAAATACTATAATCGTACTGTGTCAAATAACCCAAAGCCTGTACGCCTACTTTTTCCCCGAAGCGACCTTTCCAGGAGAAAGAATGGGAGTTGTTTTTCCAAGAAATGGTAGTATCTGAAGCAAAAGCAAAATCATCATAGGAAGTATAGTAGCTGTAGGTAAATTCCTGTTCTTCTGAAATTGGAGCTGAAATCACCAGATTGCCATCATAAAAATTCGCTTGAGAATTTTTGAGATCAGGATTACTGAGTGAGTTCAAGAACCAATTGATATAGGATCCACGAAAACCTCCCCTGATGGAAACCTTATCCTTGACCAAGGGTCCATTAATTCCGATTTTTCCAGAATAATTACTCAACATCAAATCCCCTCCCCACTTATCGATACTTCCTGCTTTGGGTAAAATATCCAAAATCGAAGAGCCTCTTCCCCCGAATTTCGGAGGAATCACAGATTTATAAAGAGTCACATCATTGACAATATCGGCATTGAATGAGGTGAAAAGACCAAAAAGGTGAGTGGGATTGTAAATCGGAGCTCCAGCAAACTGAATCAAGTTTTGATCGGCTCCGCCTCCCCGAACATTCAATCCGGCTGCAGCTTCACCTACTTGGGATACGCCAGGAAGGGTGGCCATGGAACGAATAATATCTACCTCACCTAAAAATGGAGGCAATTCCCTGATGGTATTCATACTCATGGTGATGGCACCCATATCCGTTGACCGGATGTTTTTTTCCGGATCTCGACCAAATATGACCACATCTTCCAACTCAAAATCCTCTTGGATCATTCGCATGGAAATCCTACCATCTCCTACAGCTACGATAGGATAGGAAATGCTTTCGTATCCCACGTATCGAAACTCTAGCGTATACTCCGCACGATCCAAAATGAATTCAAATTCACCGTTATTGTCCGTGATTTTAGTTTGATTAATTTCTGGAATGCTTACGGTGGCTCCTATCAGCGCATCACCGGTAATTTCATCAATGATCCGACCTGTAATCCGGATGTTCTTCAATTGACCGATATCCCGACCAATAATTTCACGCTTGATTTGATCTTGTGCAGCGACACCTTGCAGAATCAGAAAAGCCAAACAGGTGAAAAGAAGTTTTTTCATAAAATCCATTTTAAATCCCATTTGGGTCAAAGCGATATAAATCCATTGGAAACTGCCCGGCTAGAGTAATATCCGGGACACGCATGATATAAAGAGACGATCCACTCACAAAATGTGCTACTAAAATACTCTGAGGTAAGCCAGGCATTGGATTTTTTCGAGTCCA
>JABXHZ010000036.1 GCA_013373335.1 Cyclobacteriaceae bacterium
GAGGATGGCACTGTCCTGACAAGTAGTAATCAGGAGAACGTGAGTTTTCCGGCCGGCGTTTGTGCAGAGCACTTAGTGTTGAGTTATGCGGGAGCAAATTTTCCTGAAACAGTCCCGGTCTGTTTAGCTTTGGTGGCTAAAAAAAGGGAAGAAAATCAATGGGCCTTTGTGTCCCCATGCGGGATTTGCCGACAGGTCATCAATGAGGTAGAAAACCGATTCAAGAGGCCCATTAAACTTATAATTTTAAGGCCTGATGAGCGCTTATTTTTGATTTCAGGAATTAGTGAATTATTACCATTGAAATTTGACGAGTTAAGTTCCAAATGATTCGAAGCACCCAGTCATTTTCGTTTGAAGCGAGTTATTTTTTATCGCATGAACCTATTTCAAATCCTCAAGATTTATGGGTGGTTTTTCATGGCTATGGACAGCTTGCTGAGTTTTTTCTTCGAAAATTTATGCCTTTGGCTAATTCTCAACGGCTATTTCTAGCTCCTGAAGGAACCAATTACTTTTACCTACAAGATTTCAAAGGTCGGGTAGGAGCAAATTGGATGACACGATACGAACGCGAATTGGCCATCGCTAATAACCATCGCTATCTCGATAAATTATTGGATACCTATTTGCAAAAAATTGATCCAAAGCCGCGTATTCATGTTTTGGGTTTTTCTCAAGGCGCAGCTACCGCTACCCGTTGGGCGAGTCGATGGGATGAAAAAATTACTAGCCTGATTCTATGGGCGGGGGGATTTGCAGAGGATATGGTACTAGATGTAGCCCGTGAAAAATTTGAAAATACCCAGATCTCTATGGTTTTGGGAAAAGAAGATAAAATCATTACCCCTGAAAGTTTGGAGAGACAAAAAGTACTAATACAAACCTTGGGGAACCCTGTTGAGCAACTGGAATTTGATGGGGCTCATGAGCTGAATTTTGACCTTTTGAGAAAAATTGTAGAGAATGCGTGAAATCATTTGATTTTTGGCTTTTGATTTGTGTTGAAAAAAACAATTTGCACAAAATTGGACTTTGATTAATTTTCCTGAAATTTTATACAATCAATGCTTTCGCTTACTGACCAAGAGGTAGACCGAATCTCTTCCCAACTCCTAAAAGGAATGGTGTGTTTTTTTCAAATTGACAAAAGAAAAATCCACCAAATGCCCGACGACGAGGATTATTTTAATTATGATTTGACCCCGGAAGAGGAGGATATTCTCGATGAAATTGACGCCAATCCGGATAACTATGCGGAGTTTACCAAGATGGAAATCTCGCAGGAACATCAAATCATGCAGGATTTTATAGATCGTCAGGTAAAGGAGCGTAATCTTGCAGAGGATTTGGTGAATGCACTCACCAAACCCAAATCATTGACTGCATTCAAGTTTCTGATAGATGAATCCAAGTACAAAGATCAATGGCAGGAATACCGAAAAGGTAAATACATGGATTGGGTTCGCGAGCAGGTAGACGGGTTCAACTATGCTGAAGAATAAGCGGAGAAAAGAAAACGGTTTTCCCTTCAGGTTAATTTTTTTTCTTTCACTTGCTCTTCTGGCTACGACTATTTCACTTGGCCAAAGCCTTTCTCAAAAGCTTCATGAACATCCGGTGTCTGTGGTCTCCCATCGTGGAGTTTTCGATGGAAATACATTGGAGAACTCTATGCGAGGAATCAGACAAGCACTTGTTTTCGGGATTGATTTTTTTGAAATAGATGTCCGAAAAGGTGGTGATGGTGAATTGTATCTTTTACACGATGCTACCCTTGATCGGACTACCAATGGTAGTGGTCCATTGGGAGAGAAATCAGAAAATGAGATTGGGCAAATTGTTCTGAAGGATTCGGGAGAGCCTTTACCCAAATTTTCAGAATTGCTGGAATTTACCTCAAAAAATCAAGTCTATTTGATGCTTGATATCAAAGAGCCCATCCTCAAAGAAGTATTAGGGGACGTTCGGGCTTTTGGACTTTTGGATCGGTGTATGGTTCTGACTTTTGATCGGGACAGGGCAGCTGAAGCTCTAAAGATTCCTGGTGAATTTTTAATTTCTGTATTAGTCAATGATTCTGAAGATTTAGGTTTCTATCAAAGGCTTTTTGCAGACCGGGAATTTTTGGCCTATGTTTCAAAGGAGGCTCCGATCGAATTGTATCAATTGGTTCGTGATCATGCTATCCAAATCGTCACAGATGTGATGGGGGAAGTTGACGAGCAATCTCAACTTGACAAAGGAAAAAGTTATGGTTTGTTTCAGAAAGACCGTCAAGCCTCGGTGATTGTGAGTGATTTTCCAATATTGCTGAGAGATCTCCTTCGCTAGAGTCTGGATAATCGCATTTTCTTGATTTTTACTTTCTACTTTTTGTTAGTAATTTTTGTGTAACTTTTTAAAAGTCAGTAGAAAATGATCTCAGATCCTAAGATTATAGTAAGAAATGACTTGCAGCCCGGAGATCTAGGGCAGGTAGCTGCATTGCATGGTAGGATTTACTTTGAGGAGCATGGTTTCGGGATGGGGTTTGAGGCCTATGTAATGGATAGTCTTTTGGAATTTTACAGGCAGTATAATCCGAATCGGGACCGGGTTTGGGTAGTAGAAAGGGAAGGTAAGATGATCGGGTTTTTGCTACTGATGCATAGACAGGATGCTCAGGCTCAGCTTCGGTATTTTATTTTAGAGAAGCCTTACCGGGGGATGGGTTTGGGCAAAAAGTTGATGGAAGAATGGATGGATTATTACAGGGAAAAAGGCTACAAGGGAGCATTTTTGTATACAACTTCGGGTTTGGATCCTGCAGTTAGTCTTTATGAGCGCTTTGGATTTCGAAAAGTCAGTCAAATCAAATCCAGAAATTTTGGGGTCCCTCTCCTAGAAATGTTGTATCGACTCGATTCTGAGAAGGATTAACTTCTTAGATATTATACTTTATTTTCAGCTTTTTCCAGAGAAATAGACAATCCGTCTAAAAGAAAAAAACCGGAACACAAAGGATCCGGTTTTCACTTTTTAAACGAGTGTTGATTCTTAAGAAGCAGAACTCAATAATTCTTTTTGGATTACTTCTTCCAAGATATGCTTTGGCAATGCTCCGGCCTGCATCATGGGTTGCTTATCCATAGGGATAAATAGGATGCTAGGAATACTTCGGATTTGGAATACCGCCGCTAGTTCCTGTTCTACTTCCGTATCAACTTTATAGATGACAATTTCAGGATTTTCGTTAGCCAATTCCTCCAAGATGGGAGCTACCATTTTACAGGGACCACACCAATCTGCATAGAAATCTATAATAGCGGGTTTATCACCTTTAAATTTCCACTCTCTTTCTGTCGTATAATCAAATACTTCTTCTTTGAATTTTTGGGTTGTTAGTTTTACAGTAGGCATAACAGTTCTGTTTTAATGCTGTAAAGGTACGCAATTGAATTTTCTAATACCTGTAACACAGGTTACATATAACTTTTGTCTCACCGGATCAATTAGACAACTTGAAATGTGCTTTGATCGAGCGTTAAAAAAAGGCTATTTTTAAGAAATTCGCTATTTGAATGAAAACCGAAAAAAAGACTTACCCAAAAGGCTATTTCATCATTATGGGAATGCTTCTAGGC
>JABXHZ010000271.1 GCA_013373335.1 Cyclobacteriaceae bacterium
AAAAGTATTCGAAATCAATGAAATTTATAGACTCTTGGTAAAGGAAATTCGCATCCTTGCCTGAAAATCCCGGATAACTTTAAAAATCTCAATCAAGGTCACATTTTGAACTTTTGTAAGCTTTTCCATTCTAACCCAATTCAGGGGTTTTGAAGATCCCGCCAATAGAAGCTCAGCTTGATTCTCCAATCGCATCGCCATCAGATAGGAAAAAGCATGGATCAATTCCTGACACTCAGCTTCCGAAAAGACTCCCCGATCCAGTAATTTCAAAATCCTCTCCAAGGTATTGGTTTCCTGAATATGATATTTCAAGGCATAGACCCTAGCTAAATCTACCATGGTCCGCATGGCATGCTTCAGGTTGAACTGCTTCTCTCCATCAATTTTCTCCGTTCGAATCTGTCTAAAAAAGGTCAAAGGAGGCTCATATTGGAGTGCATTGTAACCGAGATTGATGAAGAAGCGCTCAGGAGCCTGATCCAATAATTGACTCATGTGTTGTTTCAATTCCTCAAGCAAATCAGCTTCCCCATAAATTGCCCTACAATCAAAAAATGTAGCATAATTCATGGCTGTCTCTTGAGACGCATCCGAAATCCAAGTTTCATAATTCCGTTTCCAGTGTGAAAGAGAATGTGTCCATTTAGGATTCATAGCCATCAACTCACCCTCGCAAAAGACAATCCCGATTTGATCTAAGGCAGTGGATACTCGCGTTGCGAAATCCAAAAAATAGGCTCTTACTAGTTCCCGCTGCTCATTGGCTTTATCTTCATAAATGATCGCATTATCCTGATCGGTTTTTAAGGTAAGTTCTCCTCTACCTTCACTCCCCAGTACAAAAAACACAAATTGAGCAGGTGCTGGGCCGATTTCCTTCATCACTCGCTCAATGACCCGCTGTGTGATAGTATCAGCTACCGTCGTAATTATCTGATTGACAATACTTGCTTTCATACCTCGACTCAGGAGCAAATGAATGATTTCAGGCATTCGTTGCCATTTTGCCTTGAGTTCAGGAATTTGACGTGCTTCCTTTACGGACTGGATAAACATAAAGGGTCCTTGGCTTTGCTCTGTCAAAATCTTGGTTCTGCTAATCCAACCTATAAATTGATTCGTTTCTTTGACCAATAGGTAGCGCGATTTCGTCCGAAACATGAGCATCAAGGCCTCAACCAAACTAGCATCAGGATGAATCGAAACCATGGAATACTCCATGATTTCCCGCACTGGGATTTTGAAGGAAAGTGCTTTGGATAAAACCTTATCCCGAAGTGTAATATCTGTAATATAACCCTCTATTGCTTCAGGAGATTCCCCAATAAACAGGCAACTGACTTGCTCTTTAGCCATTTGAGCTGCACATTCCTGAACAGTCGCCGAGGATTTTGCCATCCGGAGATGACGGAAATGAAGATCTCGAACGAATTTGGAGTAAAATTGGTCAGAAATAAACTCAGCAGTATTTTTCATCTTTCCCAAATTAGCCAATCTTTGAGTTTTCTTCTATCATGAAAAAATATATACTCATCATCGTCACGGGAGTTTCGGGAACCGGAAAGACTACATTGGGAACTGCATTGGCAGAAAAACTTCAAATACCCTTTTATGATGCGGATCATTTTCATCCAGCTGAAAACATTGCAAAAATGAGTGCGGGAACTCCATTAAATGATGAGGATAGAAAACCATGGCTAGAATCTTTAGCAGCTAAATTGGAAGAATCCAAGAGTTCGGGAGGATGTGTATTAGCCTGCTCTGCCCTGAAAGAGAGTTACCGAAAAATATTATCTATAGACCCCTCTATTTATTGGATTCACCTTAAGGGCGAACGAGATTTGATTTGGGAGCGCATGAAAGCCCGGAAAAACCACTATATGAAAGCCGAAATGCTCGATTCTCAATTTGCTACATGGGAAGAACCAAACTATGGCTACAAACTTTCTATTGATCAGACACCTGATTCCATGCTAATGGAGGCATTGGACTTTTTAAAGAAATAGAAATTACAGGATCGGATTGGAATAGCGAATCCAAAGGGCGAAATTGACCTTTCAACCCAAAATTGCCTGCTATGAAAGGGATTCGATTTCATTTCACTCTCATACTTGTTTTTCTAAGCCTCAAGCTTTCCGCTCAAGATGTATTGGTTACGAATGTTAATATCGTGACCATGAATGGTGAGGAAGTCTTGGAAAACCATGCGGTTTTTGTCAAGGATGGTAAAATCGATAAAATCATTCCGCTCACCCCACAAACACCTCGCATTTCTCATGAGAACCTAATAGATGGAAAAGGAGCTTATATTTTCCCAGGATTGGCGGAATTCCATGCCCATCTTCCTGTAGCTAATGATGGAAGTACCCAACTTCAGGAAGAGTCTCTTTGGCTTTATCTTGCCAATGGAGTACTCCGAATCCGCAGTATGCTCGGACACCCAACACATGTAGAACTTCGACGACGTGTGAATGCAGGGGAAATTCAAGGACCCAGGGTTTTTATTTCAGGTCCTTCTTTTAATGGGAATTCCGTCACCAGCCCAGACCAAGCTGCTCAAATGGTCCGAGACCAAAAGGCGGCTGGATATGACCATTTAAAAATTCACCCAGGTGT